>JANNEX010000184.1:0-7948 GCA_031379155.1 Rubrivivax sp. | reverse complement strand
AGCAAGGCCTGCACGCCGTGGCGCATGCCGGCGAAGAGGGTCCGCCGGCCTACATCTGGGGCGCGCTGGATGTGCTCAAGGTGCAGCGCATAGACCACGGTGTGCGCTGCTTGGAAGACGCCGCACTGGTGCAGCGCCTGGCGTCAGAGAACATGCCGCTGACCGTGTGCCCGCTGTCCAACGTCAAGCTCTGCGTCTTCAAGGCCTTGGCCCAGCACAACCTGCCGGCGCTGCTGGACGCGGGCTTGTGCGTCACGATCAACAGCGACGACCCCGCCTACTTTGGCGGTTATCTCTTGCAGAACTTTGTCGACACGTTTGACGCCCTGCCGCAGCTCACGGCAGCGCATGCCTACACCTTGGCCAGCAACAGCCTCAAGGCGAGCTTTGCGCCGCCGGCTGACAAGCAGCGCTGGTTGGCGCAGCTTGACGCGGTGTTTGCGCGCGCCTGATCAGGCCTTAGTTCCGACAGTCGCCGCCTGCAAGTCCGCCGCGCCGGGCCCGAAGGCATACGCGTCCATGCCCAGGTCGCCATAGGTCAGGCTGGCGTGGATGCGCCTGGCCGCCACGCGGCCACCGGCACCGGCGGCCACGTAGTAGGGCAGCAGGTGTTCCTCGCTGGGGTGCATCAGCGCTGCATGGGGCGCCTGGCGGCGGTAGTCGACAAGGGCAGTCCAATCGGCAGCCGCGCCGCGCGCTTCAAACCAGTCTCGAAAGGCCGTGCTCTCGGGCGTGGCTGCACGCTCAATGTCGGCCTGCAAGCCACCGGCGAACACGCGCCCCAGGTTGTGCGTGATGCTGCCGCTGGCCATGATCAGCACCCCTTCATCGGCCAACGGCGTCAGCGCCTGGCCGAGCGCAAAAAGCTGCTTAGGTGACCAGTCAGGCGGCCAGGCCAGCGGCAGCACGGGCACGTCGGCGTCGGGAAACAGGTAGCGCAAGGGGGTCCAGATGCCGTGGTCGAGGCCGCCCTTGTCCACACGGTGCACGGGCAAGCCTGCGGCAGTCATCAGGGCTTGCACACGCACGGCCAATGCAGGCGCACCGGGTGCGTCGTAGCGCAGGGTGTGGAGCTTGGGATCGAAGCCGCCAAAGTCGTAGATGGCGGCATGCTGCGCGCCGGCCATCAACACGGGTTCGCGCGTCAGGCTGTGCGCCGAGATGGCCAGAACGGCCTGAGGAAGACCCTGCCGTTGGCGCAGCGTGTGGCCCAGACGCTGCATGAAAGCGCCGGCTTCGCGCGGCTCCAGCGCGGTCATGGGCGAGCCGTGGGACAGGTACAGGGGTGACCAAGTGTTCATGCCGGTATTGAACCATCGCGCGTGGCAGCCGACGTTGAACCGCGCTGCATGCTGAATTCACGTCTCTTGGTCGGGGCCGAGCGGCTTGCGCTAAGGTGCGCGCCATGAGCCTCGAATCAAAGACCCCCTCCATCCGCATCCTGGCCTGGCGCCAGACGCTGCGCGACTTCCGCGCTGGCGAGTTGCGCCTGCTGGCCGTGGCGGTGATGCTGGCCGTGGCCGCGCTCACGGCGGTCGGCTTTTTTGCCGACCGCCTGAGCCACGGCTTGCAGCGCGACGCGCGCCAGTTGTTGGGCGGCGACGCCGTGGTGGGCAGCGACCGCCCGCCGCCGCCAGAGTTGCAAGCCAAGGCGCAAGAGCTGGGCCTGCGTGTGTCCACCACCGCAGGTTTTCCCAGCATGGGCCGCGCGCCTGACGACAAGGGCGGCGCTTCGCGCCTGGTTTCGGTCAAGGCGGTGAGCGAGAGCTACCCGCTGCGTGGCAAGCTGCAATTGCAAGGGCAGGCTGAAACACCAGTGCAGACGGTGGCCGCCGCGCCGGCGCCCGCCACGGTGTGGGTCGACGCAGCACTGCTCGACGCGCTGCAACTCAAGCTGGGCGACACGCTGCTGCTGGGGGACGCCAGTCTGAAAATTGACCGCGTCATCGTCATCGAGCCCGACCGTGGCGCCGGCTTTTCCAGCTTCGCGCCGCGTGTCATGTTGGCGCAAGCCGACCTTGCCGCCACCGGCCTGGTGCAGCCCGCCAGCCGCGTGGGCTACCGCCTTGCCGTGGCCGCGCCCGACGGCTGGAGCGCAGCGCGTGGTGACGCGGCGGTGAGCAATTTTGTCGACTGGACAGAAGCGCGCATCAAGAGCGTTCCTTTGCGGGGTCTGCGCGTTGAATCGCTGCAAAGCGGCCGCCCAGAAATGCGCCAGACGCTGGACCGCGCCGAGAAGTTCTTGAACCTGGTCGCGCTGCTGGCTGCGCTGCTGGCTGCGGTGGCCGTGGGCATTGCCGCGCGTGACTTTGCACAGCGCCACCTGGACGACTGCGCCATGCTGCGGGTGCTGGGCCAAAGCCAGCGCCGCATCGCTGGCGCCTACACGCTGGAATTTGGTTTGGTCGGCCTTTTGGCCAGCAGCGCCGGTGTGCTGATTGGCCTGGCCGTGCACTACATCTTTGTGTGGCTGCTGGCCGGTTTGGTGGACGCGCAACTGCCCGCCCCCGGCCCGTGGCCTGCGCTGTTCGGCCTGGGCGTAGGCATGACCTTGCTACTCGGTTTTGGCCTGCCGCCGGTGCTGCAACTGGCGCGTGTGCCGCCGCTGCGCGTGATACGGCGCGACGTGGGCGGCCTCAAGGCCGGCTCGGCCGGTGTGCTGCTGGCGGGCATCACGGGTTTTGTCGGCCTGCTGCTGGCGGTGTCATCCGACTTCAAGTTAGGCGCCATCGCGGTGGGCGGTTTTGCGGCAGCGGTCGGGCTCTTTGCCTTGCTGTCATGGCTGGCCGTGCTGCTGCTGCAACGTGCCGTGCCTGAAAGCCGCGCGCCGCGCTGGTTGGTGCTGGCCACGCGCCAGATTGCTGCGCGCCCGGCCTTCGCGGTGCTGCAAGTCAGCGCGCTCGCTGTGGGCATGCTGGCGTTGGTGCTGTTGGTGCTGCTGCGCACCGACCTCATCAGCAGTTGGCGCAAGGCCACGCCACCCGACGCGCCCAACCGCTTTGTCATCAACTTGCAGCCCGAACAGGCCGACGCGTTTCGTGAGCGATTGGCCAGCGCCGGCGTCACGCGCTACGACTGGTACCCCATGATCCGTGGCCGCCTGGTGGCCATCAACGACAAGCCGGTGACGGCGCAAAGCTTCGCCGGTGAACGGGCGGCGCGCCTGGCCGAGCGTGAATTCAACATCAGCCACAGCGCAAGTGCACCGGCGCACAACGACATCATCGCGGGCCAGTGGCTGGCCGAAGAAGCTGACGGCTTGTCGGTGGAAGAAGGCCTGGCTAACGAGTTTGGCTTGAAGCTGGGCGACCGCATGCGCTTTGACATTGCCGGCACCCTGCAAGAAGGGCGCATCACTTCGCTGCGCAAGGTCGACTGGGGTTCGATGCGTGTCAACTTCTTCGTGCTCTTCCCGCGCGCGGCCATGCCCGAACTGCCCATCACCTACATCAGCGCTTTTCGTGCGCCGGTGTTGGCCGCCGGTGCGCCGAGTTTTGACAACCGCCTGAGCCGCGACTTTCCCAACATCACCAACATCGACGTCTCGGCCAGCATTGGCCAGGTGCAGCGTGTGCTGGACCAGGTGATACGCGCGGTGGAATTCCTCTTTGGCTTCACGCTGCTGGCCGGCCTGGTGGTGCTGTTTTCGGCCATCACCGCCACACGCGAAGCGCGCGCGCGCGAATTTGCCATCATGCGTGCGCTGGGCGCAAGCGGGCGTTTGCTGGGCCAGGTGCAGCGCGCTGAACTGCTGGGCGTGGGCGCGCTGGCGGGCTTGCTGGCGTCTGTCGCCGCCGTGGCCGTGGGTTGGCTGTTGGCGCGTTATGCCTTTGAGTTCACCTGGAACCCTTCACCCTGGGTGCCGCTGATCGGCAGCGTGGCCGGCGCTTTGCTGGCGCTGGCGGCGGGCTGGTGGGGCTTGCGTGAAGTGCTGCGCCGGCCGGTGCTGGACACGCTGCGCCGCGCCGGCGCGGTCTAGTGAGCTTCCTAAGCGGTCACTGGCAGACGCCTGCGCACACCGCCGTTTCACCCGGTCTTTCGCGGTACATCACCTTGGCCAGGGCAGCGGCCTTGGTGGTGTCGTTGGATGCAAGGACGGGAGCAGCGATAGCCCACGCCACAAGCAGAGGTGCAAGAAGGCCTGGGTGCGCAGCATCGGAATGCGCTTGAAGCTTGGCACAAGCCGGCGCGCAGGTCAGTCGTTGATCAAGCCCATCTCGGCGCTGCTCATCAGGCCTTCGATGTCCATCAGGATGAGCATGCGTTGCACCTCGCCACTTTTGATGGTGCCAATGCCGGTGATGAAGCTCGAGTCGACTGCCGAGCTCAGCGTGGGCGCGGGTTTGATGTGGTCGCGGGCCAGTTCCAGCACGTCTGAAACCGAATCCACCACCGCGCCGACGACACGGCCGCGCACCTTGAGCACCACCACCACGGTGAAGCTGTTGTACTGGGCGTTCTCGCAGCCCAGCTTGAGGCGCAAGTCGATGATGGGCACGATGACGCCGCGCAGGTTGACCACGCCTTTGACAAAAGCCGGTGCATTGGCAATGTGCGTGGGCTGCTCGTAGCTGCGAATTTCCTGCACACGCAGGATGTCGATGCCGTATTCCTCAGCGCCCAGGCGGAAGGTCAAGAATTCGCCGCCCTGGGTTGCTGGTGTTCCTTGCGCGCCCTGGCTGGTCTTGGCCCCACTGGCCGCAGCGGCGTTGAAGGCACGGGCAGCTTCGTGCTGTGCCACGTGGCTGGCTTGCGCAATCATCTCCATGATGTTTCCTTGGGTGCGGTGAGTCAGTGTTTATCGCAGGCGCATGCGGGTTCTGAATGGCGAGCGGTTAAACACTTGCCCAGTCTGAATCCTTGCCCGCAGTGGCCGCTGCCACAGCGGGCTTGGCCGCCGCCGCAGCGGGCCGAGTAGCAGGCAGTGGCATGAATGGCGCCTAAGCTGGCGGCAAGTTGGACGCGGTGTGCTCACTGCGCTGGCTCAGTGCGGCATTGCCTGAGGCGATGGCTTGCACCTTCAGCGACACGCCGTCGGTGCCGCTGCGGATGGCGCCCCGCGTGCGGCGCGGTGGATCTTGCAGGTGCTGCAGCGATTGCGCAACCGCAACGGCGTCAGCACCGCCGTGTTGGCCAAGCGCTTCAAATGAGACTGGGTAGAACTGATTCAGAACCATGCCGACGGACCGGCTGGCTTCGCGGGTCATTTCAGCCATGGGCCTGTTCCAGCTTCTTTGGCGTGTGGGCGGTGTTTCATTGGATGAGCTTGGCGATGACTTCCACCAGTTTGGCGGGGTCAAAAGGTTTCACCAACCAACCCGTGGCACCGGCGGCGCGCCCGGCCTGCTTCATCGGGTCACTGCTTTCTATGGTCAGGATGAGGATGGGTGTGGTCTTGAACCTGGGGTTCTCGCGCAACTTCTTGGTCAGGGCAATGCCGTCCATGCGTGGCATGTTCTGGTCGGTCAACACCAGATCGAAGTCGCCGCAGTTGGCTTTTTCATAAGCGTCCTGGCCGTCCACCGCTTCCACGACATTGAAGCCGGCGTTCTTGAGCGTGAAAGAAATCATCTGGCGCATGGAAGCGCTGTCGTCAACCACAAGGATCGAGTGCATGGGGCGCTCTCCGGAAAATCTGCTGGGATGGTGCTGCGCTTAGAAGTTCTCGGCCTTGTCGGGCCACCAATGTCGAGGCCATTTCCTGGAACTGCATGGTGGTGATGGCACCGGCCAGGTGTTCCATGGCCTTGAGTGGCGGCGCCAACTTCTGCGGTGCATTCGTCAGTGCAGCGCCCGCTGAAGTTGCTGCGGCCGTCACCCGCAAAGGCATGGGCATGCCTGTGGGTGGGGCGAGTTCTTCCTGAGCGCGCATCCGATCTCCACAGCGGGTTTTTCAGGGGCGCAGGCCAGCGCGCCAATAGACGTGCCAAACGACTAGGCTTGCAAGGCATTTTCGGCAGCCAGCGGCCGGGCATTGAGCGAAAGATCAGGCCAAAGTCCGGCCTTTTCGTGACATAGCCGGGCCAGACCGGCGCCGCTGTGCACGCAGCGCCAGAGCCGCACGCAGGCTTTGCGATACTGCCCACCATGACGGCCACTGCGCAGCGCGCCGGGCGCAGCATCCGCTTGCTGCACCTGGAAGATTCAGAGCTTGACCACGCGCTGGTGGTGGCGCACTTGCGCCGCGCGGGCCTGGAGGTGCGTGAGAGCCGCGTTGAGACACGCACTGAATTTGAAACCGCACTCACGCACACCTGGGACCTGGTCATCTCAGACCACCACCTGCCGGGCTTTTCTGGCCTTGAGGCTTTGCAAATGCTGCGCCAGCGCACGGGCTCGGGCGCCGAGCCTGTGCCATTCATCCTGGTGTCAGGCCAGATCGGCGAAGAGACGGCGGTGGAAGCCATGCGCAACGGCGCCGCCGACTACTTGCTGAAGAACAACCTGTCGCGTCTGGCCGTGGCCGCAGAACACGCCATGGCGGCCAACGAGAGTGTGCGCGCGCGCCTGGCGGCTGACGCGCAGTTGCAGGACTCGCGCCGGCGTTTGTCTGAATTGGCTCAGCACCTGCAAACCAGCGTCGAAGCCGAGCGCTCGGCCATCGCGCGTGAGATTCATGACGACGTGGGCGGCTCGCTCACGGCGCTGAAGTTTGAGCTGGACTGGATACGCCGCCACGCCGGCAGTCCTGAGGTGCAGCAGCGCGCCGTGCTGGCGCTGGAAACGGTAAGCCATGCCATCGAGTCCAGCCAGCGCATCATGCAAAACCTGCGCCCGGCCATCCTTGAGCAAGGCCTGGTGGCGGCGCTGCAATGGATGAGCAGTCGCTTTGAGAAGCGCACCGGCATCGGCTGCGAATGCCGCAGCGGTGAGGCCACTGCGCTGGAAGGGTTGACGCTGCCCACGGGTGTGCCACTGGTGGCCTACCGCACGGCGCAGGAAGCGCTGACCAACGTCAGCAAACACGCGCAAGCCACGCGCGTGGTGGTGGACCTGTCGCTCAGCGGCGGTGTGCTGTCACTCGAAGTCAGCGACAACGGCCGTGGCCTGGACAGCGCCGACCTGGCCAAGGCGCGCAGCTTTGGCATACGCGGGCTGCATGAACGCGCCAGCACCGTGGGCGGCTGGGTGGAATTGAGCAGCGGCGCGACGGGCACCTCATTGATCTTGTCAGTGCCGCTGGACGCACGTTTTGCGGCAGCCGGCCAAGCCGAACTGTTTGTGGACCCAGGCACTGACAATCAAGACGCTGAATGGACCACCCACTGAAGGCCGCCTGCCCATGATCGACGTAGTACTGTGTGACGACCATGCGCTGATTCGCCGCGGCATACGCGACACCTTGTCTGACGCCAGCGACATCCGCGTGCTCGGCGAAGCCGGTGACTACGGCGAACTGCGCGGCCTGCTGCGCACACTCAGCGCACCTGGCAGTGGCCGCGTGACAGCGTGCGATGTGCTGGTGCTGGATATCAACCTGCCCGGCCGCAGTGGCCTGGACGCGCTGCATGCGCTGAAGGAAGAGGGCTCACCCATCAAGGTGCTGGTGGTCAGCATGTACCCCGAAGACCAGTACGCCATTCGGGCCCTGCGCGCTGGCGCGCACGGCTACGTCAACAAGGGCGGCGACCCGCAACTGCTGGTGCAGGCCGTGCGCACGGTGGCCCAGGGCCGCAAGTACGTGACGCCAGAGATCGCGCAGATGCTGGTCGAAAGCCTGACCGCGCCCAGCAGCGAACTGGCCCACAACAAGCTCAGCGACCGCGAGTTGCAGACGCTGCAGATGATTGCCTCTGGCAAACGCCTGGCCGACATTGCGCTGGGCCTCAACCTGAGCCCCAAGACGGTGTCGGTCTACCGCAGCCGGGTTCTCGAAAAACTCCAGCTGGCCAACAACGCCGAGCTCACGGTGTATGCCATTCGCAATGGCTTGGTGGGTGATGCCTGA
>JANNEX010000156.1:0-1951 GCA_031379155.1 Rubrivivax sp. | reverse complement strand
GTTGGACGGCAGCCACTTGGCCGCGCTGACAACGACACAAATCGCCACCCTGCGCACGGCGCAGATCGAAGCGCTGACTGGCGAGAGCTTGCAGTCGCTGACGACATCACAAGCCGCCGCGCTTAGCTCGGCACAGGTGCGCGCCATCGAGGCGATTGACTTGGCGCAGATGGAAACCGCCGACATCGCCGCGCTGGGCAGCGCCCAAGTGGCGGCCCTGCGCGACGCGCAGATCGACGCGCTGACCGCAGAACAACTGGCCGCGCTGACAACCACGCAAGTGCGCGCTCTGAGCACGGCGCAAATCGCGCGCCTGGATGCGCAGGACATCGGTTCACTCACCGCCGCGCAGTTCGCCGCGCTCAGCACCACGCAAGTGGCTGCGCTCAGTGGCGCGCAGTTTGCGGCCATGGGCTCTGAAGACCTGGCGGCCTGGGGCACGTCGCAACTGGCTGCGCTGTCCCCCGCCAACGTAGCGGCCTTGTCGGCCGACACCGTGGCCGGCTTCACCACGGCGCAGATGGCGGCACTGACCACGGCGCAGATCGCCGCGCTGTCCACCGCCAATGTGGCGCTGCTGGAAACCGCCGACCTGGCTGCCCTGGGCACCGCACAAATCCGCGCCCTCACTGAAGGCCAACTGGGCGCGCTGGAAGCCACACAACTGGCCAGCTTGGGCACGGCGCAAGTCGCTGCCCTGAGCGCCACACAATTCGCCAGCCTGGAGGCCAGCAAGCTGGCCGCCATGGGCACGTCGCAGTTTGCGGCGCTCAACTCGGCACAGCTGGGTGCCATGACCACGGCACAAGCTGCGGCGCTGGAAACGGCTGACATCGCGGCCCTGGGCACAGCCCAAGTCACGGCCCTGTCTGCTGCCACCTTGACGGCCTTTGAAGGCAACCAACTGGCGGCCTTGGGCAGCGCCCAAGTGGCTGCCCTGTCAGCCACCCAAGCCGCCGCCATTGACGGCGCCGACCTGGCGCAGATGGGCACCAGCCGACTGGCTGCGCTGACGACCACGGCCCTGCGCGCCCTGTCCACCACCCAGCTCGCCGGCCTTGAAGCCGACCAAATGGGCCAACTCGGCACGGCGCAAATCGCTGCGCTCACCAGCGCGCAAATCGCCGGCCTGACTGCGGCCAATCTGGCTGCGCTGGGCAGCGCCCAATTCGCGGCCCTGAGCGCGGCCCAGGTGGCCGCCATCACCACCGCACAAGCCGCCGACCTGGAAAGCGCTGACCTGGTGGTGCTGAGCAGCGCGCAACTGCGTGCCCTGAGCGCCGATGTGCTCAGCCGCATCTCCATCGAAGCCCTGCAAGCCCTGGGTACGGCGCAGTACGCGGCGCTGACCACAGCGCAAGTCGGCGCGCTCACGCCCGAGCAGATTGCCGCCATGCAAACCGCCGACCTGGCAGCGCTGAGCACGACGCAGCTTGCCGCTTTGTCGTCGGCCCAGTTCGCCGCTTTCACGAACGAACAACTGGCTGCCCTGGGCACCTCTCAGGTCATGGGCTGGAGCCCTGCAAGCATCGCCGGCCTGAGCCCTGAAGCGCTGGCGGCCCTGAGCACGGCGCAGTTCGCCGCGCTGACCACGGCACAAGTCGCGGCCATCACGGTGGGCCAAGCGGCAGCCATGGAAACCGCAGACGCGGCTGCGCTGTCGGCCAACCAGGTGCGGGCCCTCTCGGCCGGCGCCGTGGGCGCGCTGGCACCTTCCGCCTTCGCTGCCTTGGGCTCTGACTCAGTGGCTGCGCTGTCCACCGCACAACTGGCTAACGTCAGTGTGGAGCAGATGCAGGCCCTGGAAACACGTGACCTGGTGGCCATGGGCACGACCCAGATCGCAGCCCTGACCACCCTGCAACTGGACGCGCTGGACAGCGCACAACTGTCGGTGTTGACATCGCGCCAAGTGGCGGCACTCAGCACGGCGCAGTTTGTTTCTCTGCAA
>JANNEX010000148.1:0-1586 GCA_031379155.1 Rubrivivax sp. | reverse complement strand
CCGAGATCGTGGCCCAGGCCGGGCGGCCCAGCGTCATCACCATTGCCACCAACATGGCCGGCCGTGGAACCGACATCGTGCTGGGTGGCAACGTTGAAAAGCAGGTCCAGTTTCTGGAAGAAGATGCTGCGCTCAGCGACGCGGAAAAGGCCACACGCGCGCAACAGCTCAAAGACGAATGGCAAAGCCTGCACGACCGTGTCAAAGCGCAGGGCGGCCTGCGCATCGTGGCCACTGAGCGGCACGAAAGCCGGCGCATTGACAACCAGCTGCGCGGCCGCAGCGGCCGCCAAGGTGACCCCGGAGCCAGCCGCTTCTACCTCAGCCTGGACGACCCTTTGATGCGCATTTTTGCGGGCGACCGCGTGCGCGCCATCATGGACCGCCTGAAGATGCCCGAAGGCGAAGCGATTGAAGCCGGCATCGTCAACCGCAGCATTGAAAGCGCGCAGCGCAAGGTCGAAGCGCGCAATTTCGACATCCGCAAGCAGCTGCTGGAATACGACGACGTGTCCAACGACCAGCGCAAGGTCATCTACCAGCAGCGCAACGAAATCCTGGAAGCGGCCAGCCTGGACGAGCAGATCACCAACCTGCGCAAAAGCACCATGACCGAGGTCGTGCGCACCTACGTGCCGGCCGCCAGCCTGGAAGAACAGTGGGACTTGCCGGCGCTTGAGCGTGTGCTGCGCGACGAATGGCAGCTCGACGTGATGCTGCAAGCGCAGGTGCAAAAGAGCGACTCCATCACCGACGACGACATCGTGGCCCAGGTGGTGGCCGCCGCCGACGTGCAGTTCAAGGCCAAGGTCGATTTGGTGGGCGCCGAGCAGTTCACGCCCTTCATGCGCATGGTGCTGCTGCAAAGCATAGACAGCCACTGGCGTGAACACCTGGCGGCGCTGGACTACCTGCGCCAGGGCATTCACCTGCGCGGTTATGCGCAGAAAAATCCCAAGCAGGAATACAAACGCGAAGCCTTCGAGCTGTTCAGCCAGTTGTTGGACGTGGTGAAGATGGAAGTCACGCGCACGCTCATGACGGTGCGCATCCAGTCGCAAGACCAGGCGGCTGCCGCAGCGGCGGCCATCGAAGACCAGCTCGGTCATTTGGCCAACGTGACCTACACCCACCCTAACGAAGACGGCAGTGTGTCCCAGGAAGCCGATTCAGGGCTGCTGGGCGACGCGCCGGTGCCCAAGGTGGGGCGCAATGATCCATGCCCGTGCGGCAGTGGCAAGAAGTACAAAAATTGTCACGGAAAGTTGGCCTGAGGCGTCACGCTGCCCTTGACTGAACCATTGAGGCCGCCCACCCGGGCGGCCTTTTTTCTGCCGCCTGCAAGTGGTGCGCGCGGACCGAAGTTCGTGTCGTCACGCACCACCACAGAGCCGAGCCTGCGGCGCGTCAGAAATTGCTGCCTTTGTATAGGTGGGAACCCGTCCTTCAACCCGGGGGAACAGCCTTGACACCAACGCGCCGCGCGCTGACCATGAAACTTGGAAAACATCAGGAAGCCTTTTCATGTTCAGCAAACTCAAAACTTCGGTCGCCGCAGCGGCCGCTTTGCTGTGTTTGGGCTCTGC
>JANNEX010000092.1:0-3845 GCA_031379155.1 Rubrivivax sp. | reverse complement strand
TCTCGGCGGGCTGATACGCGTCAGTGACCGAGCCGATGTTGAGCTTGGCCGGCGAGTAGCCCTTGGCCGACAAAGCTTCACGCAGCCTTTCAGCGGCATTGACCTTGGCCACGATGCGCGTTTCAAAGTCAATGCCCGGCGACAGGTTCAAGTAGCTGTGCGTGGGCCTGGCGTAGCAGTAGATGCAGCCGTGTTCGCAGCCGCGGTAGGGGTTGATGGAGAGATCGAAGCCAATGTCGGGCGAGTCATTGCCCGACAAAATGCGGCCGACGTTTTCTTCCAGCACCTGGGTGGCAGGTGCAACGGGTTCTTGTTGCGCCGCTTGCTCCAGCGTGCCCCAGCCGTCGTCAAATGCGCTGCGTGTATCGGTGCTGAAGCGGTGTTCCAGCGCCCACACCGTGCCTCGGCCTTTGAGCGCGCCTGCGGGCGCGTACATCAGTGTGGCGGCTGGCGCGCGGCCAGGGACGACGGGGTGTTGGTGCTTGGAAAGCATACTGTAAATATATACAGCACGCCGCTTCGGCGCAAGAGGTGAATCAAGGAGCTGAATCATGGCCTGGCTGCCGCTCGCGGGCCAGTCCCGACCTCAGTATTCGTTGCTCGACCCTGGCGCCAGGTTGTCGAACTTGGTCAGCGGTTTGAGGAACATCAGCTTGACCGTGTCCACTGGGCCGTTGCGCTGTTTGGCAATGATGATCTCGGCCACACCCGGCTCCTTGCAAGCGTCCTTGGTGTAGTACTCGTCGCGGTAGATGAACATGATGATGTCTGCATCTTGTTCGATGGCGCCTGACTCACGCAGGTCGCTCATCATGGGCCGCTTGTCGGGGCGGCTTTCAACACTGCGGTTGAGCTGCGACAGCGCGATCACGGGGCATTGCAGTTCTTTGGCCAGCGCCTTCAAGCCACGCGATATTTCACCCAGTTCAGTGGCGCGGTTTTCGTCGGAGCCACCGCTGCCGCTCATCAACTGCAAATAGTCGACGACGATGAGGCCCAGCGTGCCCCCGAACTGGCGCGCCATGCGCCGTGCGCGGGCGCGCAACTCGGCCACCGTGAGTGCCGGCGTCTCGTCAATGAACATGTTGACCTGGCCAAGCTTTTCGACGGCCTCGGCCAGGCGGCCCCATTCGTCGTCGGCCAACTTGCCGGTGCGCAGGTGCTGCTGGTTGATGCGGCCCAGCGAACCGACCATGCGCAGCGCCAGTTGCGAGGCGCCCATTTCCATCGAGAACACCACGGCGGGCAGCTCTTCGCGCACGCACACGTGTTCGACGATGTTGAGCGCAAACGCGGTTTTGCCCATCGAAGGCCGCGCTGCCAGCACGATGAGGTCACCCTTTTGCAGGCCCGCCGTCAAACGGTCCAGGTCGTAGTAGCCGGTGCGCACGCCGGTCACGTCTTCGGCGCCGTTTTCGGCCAGTTCGTTGACACGGTCAAGCAAGGCCACGACCAGCTTGTCCATGCCCTGGAAGCCCTGCTTCTGGCGTGAACCTTCTTCGCCAATCTTGAGGATCTTGCTTTCAGCATCGTCCAGAATTTCTGTCACCTGGCGGCCTTCGCGGTTGAAGGCCGCCGTGGCAATTTCGTCGCTGGCGGCAATGAGTTTGCGCAGCACGGCGCGCTCACGCACGATCTCGGCATAACGCCGCATGTTGGCGGCACTGGGCACGCTCTGGGCCAGCGCATTCAGGTAGGCAAGGCCGCCGCTGTCGTCAGCCTTGCCCAGGCCTTGCAATTGCTCAAACACGGTGATCACATCGGCCGGGCGGCTGTGCTGCACCAGGCCGGCAATGGCGCTGAAGATCAGGCGGTGTTCGTAGCGGTAGAAGTCGCTTTCAATCAGCAATTCTGCCGCGCGGTCCCAGGCCAGGTTGTCCAGCAGCAGGCCACCCAGCACGCTTTGTTCGGCCTCCACCGAATGCGGTGGCACGCGCAGGCGCGCCACCTCGTCGTCACGCGGTGTTTGGATAGCAAGTGGGTTGGCTAGCGTGCTCATTGCGTCATCGTGAAGGCTTCGTGGGCACCCTGTATTGGGGCTGTCCCTAGGCGGGCAAGCCACGCTGTGGGCAGCCTGTGGAAGACCTTGTGCGCAGGCTGTGTGTTTGTGTTTGCTCAATGACAAAGGCCGGCGATTGCCGGCCTTTGCGATGCAAGAAAGAGCAGCTTCAGTCGACTTGCGCCACCACTTGCACGGTGACTTCCACCACCACGTCGGTGTGTGCGGCCACGGACACTGTGTGCTCGCCCACGGTCTTGAGCGGACCCAGGGGCATGCGCACTTGCGACTTCTGCACCTGAAGGCCCAACTTGACCAGCGCTTCAGCCACGTCATGGTTGGTGACCGAGCCAAACAGGCGACCGTCAACGCCGGCCTTTTGCGCGATGCGCACGGTCTTGCCGGCCATCTGCTCGCCCAGGCCCTTGGCGGCGTCAAGCTTGACCTGTGCGGCCTTTTCCAGTTCGGCACGGCGGCCTTCGAATTCCTTGATCGCGGCTTCGGTGGCGCGGCGCGCCAGCTTTTGCGGAATCAGGAAGTTGCGGGCATAGCCTTGCTTGACCTTGACGACGTCGCCCAGGTTGCCCAGCTTGCCCACCTTTTCAAGAAGAATGATTTGCATGGCTTGGCTCCTTAGACCTTGTGCTGGTCAGAGTAAGGCAGCAGCGCCAGGAAGCGCGCACGCTTGATGGCGGTGGTGAGTTGGCGTTGATAGAACGCGCGCGTGCCGGTCAGGCGGGCGGGCGTGATCTTGCCGTTTTCACCGACGAAATCGCGCAGGACGTCGATTTCTTTGTAGTCGATGAACTCAACTTTGGCGACCGTGAAGCGGCAAAAACGTTTGCGGCGAAACAGCAGCGACTGGTTGTTGCGCTTGGGGCGCTTGTCTTTGGAAAAACGACCTTTACCACGTGGCGGGGGCATAGTCAGCTCCTAATGAAATCAATTCGATCCGGATGACTCGGTCGCACTGTCAACCACGTTGACGGACTCGACCGAGGTGATGTGGAACAGCAGTCCTTTGCCGTTGCGTGCACTGGTGATGAAGCCCACAAACAGGCTCGCACTTCCCAGCGCCAGCGGTGCCAGCACCTGCGTCACGGCCCCGATGGCCACCGCTTTCATCTCCATCGAGACCTTGCGGGGCTTGCCGTCTTCGCTGACCTCAGACTCGTGCTTCAAGCTCAAGTCCAGGGCCGGCAATCCGGCGGGGGTGTAGCGCTGCGCTGCCCGCTCCACCAGGGTGGCTGACAGAACCAGGCGGTTCATTCAGCGGCCACGGTGGGCAAGCGACAACAGGGTCAGGCCGTGGCCTCCTGGCGCTCCTTGCGGGCTTCTTCGCGTTCCACAGCCTTCATCATGATGGAGGGTGTGTTCTCGGCCTTGGGTTTGGCCACCGTCAGGTGGCGCAGCACGGCGTCGTTGAAGCGAAAACCGGTTTCAATCTCGGTCAGCGTTTCATTGCTGACTTCGATGTTCAGGCACAGGTAGTGCGCCTTGACCAGTTTTTGGATCATGTAGGCCAGCTGGCGCCGGCCCCAGTCTTCCACGCGGTGCACCTTGCCACCGCTTGCGGTGACCAGGGTTTTGTAGCGTTCCAGCATGGCCGGAACCTGTTCGCTTTGATCCGGATGGATCAGCAGAACGATCTCATAGTGACGCATGAATACTCCTTGTGGATTCCGGTGCTCAGCGCGGCCGCAAGGCCACTTGTTGAGACACCAGTGGTGGAAGCCGCCCCGATGCGTCAACATGACGGGTGCGGCAAGGAAAGCCAAAAATTATAGCACTGCGACCTTGGCCGAGCGGCCTTGACGCCGCTGCCGCGCCAGCGGCCAACGGTGGC
>JANNEX010000088.1:0-2028 GCA_031379155.1 Rubrivivax sp. | reverse complement strand
CGCCGCTGCATCAGCTACTTGACCATCGAACACGCGGGCTCGATAGACCCAGCGCTGCGCCCCTTGATGGGCAACCGCATTTACGGCTGCGACGACTGCCAGTTGGTCTGCCCCTGGAACAAATACGCGCAGCGCGCCACGCTGCCCGACTTTGATGTGCGCGAACCCTTGGGCAGCGCCACGCTGTTGCAGTTGTGGGCTTGGACAGAGTCGGACTTTTTGCGCCGCAGCGAAGGCAGTGCCATCAGGCGCATAGGCTGGATGCGTTGGCGGCGCAACCTGGCGGTGGGCCTGGGCAATGCTTGGCGTGAGACGGCTCAGGCAGACATCGCACAGGCCCTGTCAGCCGCGCTGCCCGCCGCCGATGAAATCGTCGCCGAGCACATTCGCTGGGCGCTGGACCAGCGCCAAGCAGCCTACTGAACCCAAGCGCGCCAGGCCGCCAGCCACAGTGGCAAGCTGGCCATGCCCAGCAGCGTGGACAGCGTCACCAGGCCTGCCACAAACGGGCCGCAGCCGCCCATGCGCACGGCCAGCACGTAAGCACTGGACGCGGTGGGCACGGCCGCAAAAGCCACGACGACGAGCTGCTGTGCCGGCGGCAATTTCATGCCCGACACCAGCAGCAGCGCCAGGGCGGGCAGGGCCAGATGGCGAATGGCCATCAAGGCTGCTGCCAAGCCGAGTCCTTGCCGCAAGGCGCCCAGTTGCAGGCCGGCGCCCACGGCCATCAGGCCCAGTGGCAAAGCCGCGCTGCCCATGCGCGACAGCGTGGTGTTCAGCCAATCCGGCAAGCCCAATCCCAAGGCGTTGAAGAGCAAGCCCGACACGGTGGCCAGGATGAGCGGGTTGCGCGCCAGTTCACGCCACAGGCCCTGGCCGCCCTGACGCGCCAGCGGCCACACGGCGGCCACGTTGACCACCGGCACACACACCGCCACCAGCATGGCCATGGCCGCCACGCCGGCGCTGCCGCCCAAGCGTTCAGCCAGGGCCAGCGCGACGTAGGAATTGAAGCGAAAGGCGGTTTGCGCGCCGCTGGCGTGCAGCTTCGCATCCACCCCTGGAACCCAGCGCAGCGCAAAGGCCATCAGCACGCCGGCCAGCACCACAGCCAAGGCACAAGCGGCCAATGGCAAGGCGGTGCCCAGCGCCAGCGGGTGGCGCACGATGGCGGTGAAGAGCAGGGCTGGGAACAGCAGCACATAGACCAGTCGTTCCACGGCGTCCCATAGCGCGCGGTTCAGCGGCGTGAAGCGGCACAGCAAGCAGCCAATCACAATCAAGGCCGCGTCGGGCAGCAACAGCAGGGCATCGGACATCAGGCCCAGTATCGTGCTTACCCGCGTTGGTGCTTCCCGCAGCGGTGGCGGTCGGCCGTTGCGGCACGATGCGCGTTGAAGGACTCTGTGCTCACCCGTCCCACACCCCTGACCCGACGCCGCTGGTTGTTTGCCGCGACTGCCCTTGCTGCGACTGCCCTGGCCGCTGGCCCAGCCCAGGCACAAGACGGCACTGTCGTGGTCGAAGGCCAACGCTTCGCGCGCCGCGCCCAAGTGGCGGGCACCGAGTTGCTGCTCAATGGCACCGGCGTGCGGGCGGTGGCCTGGTTCAAGGGCTATGCCGCCGGGCTCTATCTGCCCGCCCGTGCCAACGCGGTGGCTGCGGTGCTGGAGCAGCGCGGCCCCAAGCGCTTGCAGCTGCGCATGCTGCAAGACGTGCCGGCGGCCGAGTTCACCAAAGCCTTGCAAAAGGGCATCACACGCAACAGCAATGCCACTGAGCAGCAGGCCTTGGCCGCGCGTGTGCAACGCTTTGCCGATCTCATCACCAGCAGCGGAGCGGTGAGCAAGGGTGAAGTCATCGACCTTGACTTCGACCCCACCCGGGGTCTGCTCTTTTCCCGCAATGGCACACTGCGCGGTGAAGCTATTGCGGGCGACGACTTCTACGCCGCGTTGTTGCGCGCCTTCATTGGCGAGCACCCTTACGACGAACGCCTGCGCGCCGGCCTGCTGGCCTTGCCGG
>JANNEX010000081.1:0-2331 GCA_031379155.1 Rubrivivax sp. | reverse complement strand
GCAGAGCCGTCTTCAAAGCGGCCCTGCATTTCCATCACATGGGCCACCGCATGCACGGCCCAAGGCACACGCGGGTTGATAGCCAGCGCACGCCGGCCGGCTTCTTCGGCCTGGGCGTGCAAGTTGTTTTCTTCCAGGCCGAAGGCGTAGAGCGCCAGCACATAAGGAAACAGCGGGTCGGCCTCGTCCCACTCGGGCAAGGTTTGCGCGGGGCGCTGGCGCAGGGCCAGTGTGTCGCCGCGGTAAAAGTCCCACAGCTGCGCCCATTGCAGCGCCAGCGCGTCGCGCGGGTGTTGCACCAGCAATGCCTCCCAGATGCGGCAGGCCTGTTGCCAGCGGCCTTGCTGCACATGTTCGGTGGCTTCGAAGTGCGCCTTCTCACGCGCGGTGGTGTGGGGCAGCAGCGCGCGTGCCAACTCCAAGTGGCCCTGGGCTTGGGCCACCCAAGCAGGCTCGGTCAGGCTGAGCAAGAAGCCGGCGCGCATGATGTGCGGCAGTGCCCAGCCGGGGTCGGCAGCGCTGGCGGCGTCCAGGTCGGCCAGCGGCGCGTCGTAAAAGGACATCAGGCGCCACAAGGCCAACTCGGCCGCGTCGCGCGCGGCCGCACTGGCGCTGCTGCAAGGGTTGCCGCGGGCGTCGGGGTAGGCCATGGGGCGCAATGTAGCGCGGTCTGGGTCGGGCTATGCTGGGCAGCGAAACGGGAGCTGCCCATGGCTTTGACAATCCGCACTTCGCAGTGCCAGTCCCACACGCTGCGGCCGCTGTGGGTGGTGGCGCTGCAAACCCTCCTGCTAACCCTCTTACTAACGTCCATCTTGTGCGGCAACGCACAGGCGCAAACCGACGCCGCCACGGCCGAAAAGCTGCTGCGCAAGTCGGGTCTGTGGGAACAGCTCAAGGACATCCCGACGCAGATGCGCACCGGCATGAGCGCCGCCGGCCAGGGCGCGACGGCCCTGTCGGCGGCCGAGTTGCAACGCCTGGAACGTGCGGTGGACCTGGCCTACGCAGCGCCGCGCCTGCGCGCCACGGCCCAGCGTGTCGTGCAGGCCGAGTTGCAGGCCGCCCATGTCAAGCCCTTGCTGGCCTGGTTTGACAGCGTCACCGGGCTGGCCATGACGCAGTGGGAAGAAGCGTCGGGCAGCACCGGTGACGACCCCTCAGCGCGCGTCCAAGAAGGCGCCAGCCGCCTGGGCAGCATGGCGCCAGCGCGCCGCGAACTATTGGCGGCGCTGAACAAAGAGTCGCGTGCTGCGCCGGCCATGGCCAACATGAGCATCAACACCGCGCTGGGTGTGCAACAAGGCCTGCTCAGCGCGCAGCCCGACAGACCGGGCCCCACCCTGGCGCAGATGCGGGCCGAATTGGAAGCGCAGCGCGCGGCCATGGAAGAGGCCTTTGGCGGCCTGATGTTGGCCTTGGCTGCCGTGACCTACGAAGCTGCCAGCGACGTGCAACTGGCCGCCTACCTGGCCTTTTTGCAAAGCCCGGCCGGTGCCCATTTCACCGAAGTGGCAGAACACGCGCTGGACCAATTGTTCCTGGAAGCCGGCACCGAACTGGGCCGTGCCATGCCGGGCACGCGCGAGGGCGCCAATGTCTGACGCTGGCCTGACGCTGCTTTGACGCCGGTGTGCCTAACGGCTGAAGTCAGGATAGGGCCGCAGCGGCCCGCGCAGGCCCTCCCAGGCACGCGCCACTTGCAGCAAGCCCACGTCGTTGTGGCGCCGCGCGCTGATTTGCAAGCCTATGGGCAAGCCCGCCGCCGTGTGTGCGCAGGGCACAGAGATGGCCGGTTGTTCGCTGACGTTGAAAGGCAGCGTGAAGCCTATGTGTTCCATGGCGCGCTGCGCGTCGTTGCTGGGCATGGGCCATTCGGCGGCAAAGGCCGACACAGGGGCTAGCGGTGAAATCACAAAGTCAAAAGCATGGCAAGCGGCCACGGTGGCGTCGCGCAGCGCGCCGAACTGGCTGTAGCCGTCGAAGAGCTGGGCGGCGCTGAAGCCTGCTGCTGCGGCGACCCAGTCGCGGATGAAAGGCAGCACACGTTCGCGACGCTCGGGCCCAAGGGCCTGGATGTCGAGCCAGGAGCGCATGCGCCAAAACAGATGGATGCCGTCGGCCATCTCGCGCGTGGTGAAAGGTGCCAGTGGCTCGACGTGCGCACCCGCAGCCGCCAAGCGCTGCGCTGCGTCTTGCACGGCGGCTTGGATGTCGGCGTCCACGCTCAGGCCCCAACCGGCGTCTGTCCACAGGCCTATGCGCATGCCGCGCAGATCACAGATGTCAGTCAGCGGCGCTGACCAGTCCAGCGCCTGGTGCGGCAGCCGT
>JANNEX010000033.1:0-2158 GCA_031379155.1 Rubrivivax sp. | reverse complement strand
TCTACAACAACAAACGCGTGAACTTCGGCCATGTCGACCCGGCGGCGGCGCGCACCGTGTTCATCCACGAAGCGCTGGTGGCTGGCGACTGGGAAACACGCCTGCCATTTTTGGCGCACAACCAAAAGCTTATCGCCCAGGTGCAAGACCTGGAGCACAAGGCGCGCCGCCAAGACGTGCTGGTGGATGATGAATTGATCCACGCCTTTTACGACCAGCAGGTGCCGGCCGATGTGCACAGCGGCGCCACGCTGGAGCGCTGGTACCGCGAAGAGGTCAAACGCCAGCCCAAACTCTTGCACCTGACGCAGGAAGAGTTGATGCGGCACGAGGCTGCCGGCATCACCACCTCGGCCTTCCCCAAGACGCTGCGCCTGGGTGGCATCGACTGCAAGGCCAGCTACCTGCACGAGCCCGGCGACGCCAAGGACGGCGTCACGGTGGACGTGCCCATCTATGCGCTGAACCAAGTCAACGAGGAGCGCTGTGAATGGCTGGTGCCGGGCATGCTAACTTCCAAAGTGGTTGCTCTTTCAAAAACCCTGCACCAGCGCCCACGTTCACGCCTGGTGCCGCTACCCGACTACGCGGCCGAATTCTGCGAGACGGTGCCGTTCGCGCAAGGCGGCTTGATGGACGCGTTGCTCAAGCACGCGCGCGAACGCACCCAACTGGCTTTGCAACGCAACGACTTCAAGCTGGAACAGTTGCCGCCGCACCTGTTCATGAACTTCCGCGTCGTCGATGAACACGGCCGCCAATTGGGCACCGGCCGCGATCTGGCCAGCCTCAAGGCTGAGCTGGGTGGCCAGGCGCGCAGTGCTTTCCAGGCGCTGGCGGCGCTGAAGCTGGGCGCGCCCATAGCCGAGCCATCAGAGCCATCAGCGGCATCAGCAGCATCAGCATCAGCACTCACCGCAGCACGGGGCGTCAGCGCCGTTATCGCGGCGCCTGTGGTGTCGGCGGCACAAAGTTACACCACCTGGTCGTTTGGCGAGCTGCCCGAGCTGATGGAAGTGCGCCGGGGCGCGCAGGTGTTGGTGGGTTTCCCTGCGCTCATAGACCGCGGCAGCGCAGTCGAGATCGAAGTTTTTGATGAACCCGAGGTGGCCGCCACGCGCCACCGCGCGGGTCTGCGTCGCCTGGTGGCTTTGCAATTGCGCGAGCCTTTGAAGTACCTCGAAAAGAACATCCCCGACTTGCAGAAGATGGCCGGCCCTTACATGCCCCTGGGCACGCTGGAAGAACTGCGTGACCAGGTCATTGAAGTCGCGGTGGACCGCGCCTTTTTGTGCGCGCCCTTGCCCACGCAGGAAGCCGCTTTCAAGGCCCGTGTTGATGAGGGCCGCGCGCGCCTGAACCTCATCGCGCAAGAAGTGGCGCGCCAGGCCTTGGCCGTGCTGACCGAATACGCCGCCGCGCTGCGCAAGCTCAAGGACAGCAAGCCACCCAAAGACGTGGCTGATGACGTGGCTGCGCAGTTGCAGCGCCTGGTGCCCAAGAAGTTCTTGCTGCTGACCGAATGGCCCGCCTTGCTGCACTTGCCGCGTTACCTCAAGGCAGTGGTGCTGCGCCTGGACAAGCTGCGCGCCGACCCCGGCCGCGACGCCACGCGGCTGGCTGAATTGCGCCCGCTCGAGCAGCGCTGGCTGCGCCGCTTGGCTGAGCTCAAGGGCGCCAGCCACGCGCGCATGGACGAATACCGTTGGCTGCTGGAGGAGTTGCGCGTCAGTTTGTTTGCGCAGGAGCTGCGCACGCCGCAGCCGGTGAGCACCAAACGCTTGGACAAGGCCTGGGCGCAGCTATCCGCTTGAGCTTGCGGTTCTGGGCCAAAGTCTGTTTGGTTGCAAACAACAATGATTCGCATTAAGATATAAGTCATTGAAACCTCATGACGCTCCGGCGTCGATGCCACCATGACACTCCAACCCCTGTCCTTGCTGCGCAAGGTCTTGCCGCCCTTGCTGTTGCTGGCCGCCACCACGGGCACCTGGGCGCAAGACAAGGTGCTCAACCTGTACTCGGCCCGTCACTACCAAACCGACGAAGCGCTGTACGACAACTTCACCAAGGCCACCGGCATCAAGATCAACCGCGTCGAGGCTGACGACGCTGGCATCCTGGCGCGCCTGCAAGCCGAAGGCACGGCCAGCCCGGC
>JANNEX010000030.1:0-1920 GCA_031379155.1 Rubrivivax sp. | reverse complement strand
TGTCATCGGGCAGCAGCGTAGCGGCAGGCGGCGCCCGTAAACTCAAGGGTTTTCGCCACACCCGAACCTTGCCAGCGCCATGCTGACCTTCCAGCAAATCATCCTGAAATTGCAGTCTTACTGGGACGCCCAAGGCTGCGCGCTCTTGCAGCCCTATGACATGGAAGTGGGCGCCGGCACCAGCCACACCGCGACTTTTTTGCGAGCCTTGGGGCCCGAGCCCTGGAAGGCCGCCTATGTGCAGCCCAGCCGCCGGCCCAAGGACGGGCGCTATGGCAACAACCCGAACCGCTTGCAGCATTACTACCAGTACCAGGTGGTGCTCAAACCCGCGCCGGCCAACATCCTTGCGCTGTATCTGGGCTCACTCGAAGCGCTGGGGTTCGACCTGAAAGTCAACGACGTGCGCTTTGTCGAAGACGATTGGGAAAACCCCACGCTGGGCGCCTGGGGCCTGGGCTGGGAGGTCTGGTTGAACGGCATGGAAGTGACGCAGTTCACCTACTTCCAGCAAGTGGGTGGCATCGACTGCAAGCCCATCACGGGCGAGATCACCTACGGCCTGGAACGCCTGGCCATGTACTTGCAAGGCGTGGACAACGTTTATGACCTCGACTGGACCGAAGGACTCAAGTATCGCGATGTCTACCACCAGAACGAAGTGGAGCAGAGCACCTACAACTTCGAGCACAGCGACGTCGACTTCCTGCTCACCGCCTTCAGCGCGCACGAAAAGCAGGCCCAGTATTTGATGACGCAGCAACTCGCTCTGCCGGCTTACGAGCAGGTGCTGAAGTGCGCGCACAGCTTCAATTTGCTCGACGCACGCGGCGCCATCAGCGTGACCGAACGCGCCGCCTACATCGGTCGCATCCGCAACCTGGCGCGCACGGTTGCCGCCAGCTACTTGGACAGCCGCGCGCGGCTGGGATTCCCGATGGCGCCCAAGGCCTGGGCCGATGAAGTGCTGGCGGCCATCGCCAAGAAGGCGGCCTGACTTTGAGCATGAGCATGAGCGCAAAAAACCTGCTCGTTGAGCTGCTGGTGGAAGAGTTGCCGCCGAAGGCTTTGAAGAAGCTGGGCGAGTCTTTTGGCCACGCGCTGCTGCAATCGCTGCGCAACGCGGGCCTGGCTTCTGAGGGCTCGGCGCTGAACCTGTTTGCGTCGCCCCGCCGTCTGGCCGCGCACATCAGCCATGTGCTGGCGGTGGCGCCCGACAAAGCGCAGTCGGTCAAGCTCATGCCCGTGGCCGTGGGTCTGGCAGCTGATGGCTCAGCCACGCCAGCGCTGCTGAAAAAGCTGGCCGGCCTGGGCGCTGATGCCAGCGCCGTGCCCAAGCTCAAACAGGCGCAAGACGGCAAGGCGCTGGCGCTGTTTTATGACAGCACCGCGCCCGGTGCCACGCTGACGGTGGGCTTGCAGCAGGCGCTGGACGACACGCTGGCGCAACTGCCCATTGGCAAGCGCATGCAGTACCAACTCAGCGACGGCTGGAGCAGCGTGAGCTTCGTGCGCCCCGCCCACGGCCTGGTGGCTTTGCACGGCGCCGACGTGGTAGCCATCAGCGCGTTAGGCCTGCAAGCCGGCCGCCAGACACAAGGCCATCGCTTTGAAGCCGCGGTGGACCCGGTGGTGCTGCAAGATGCCGATCACTATGAACGTCAGTTGGCAGAGCAAGGCGCGGTGATCGCCAGCTTCAGCCACCGCCGCGCCGACATCGTGCGCCAGCTGACCCATGCCGCCGCCCAGCAAGGCCTGACGCCCATCGACGACGACGCTTTGCTCGACGAAGTGACGGCGCTGGTTGAACGCCCGCACGTGCTGCTGTGCCAGTTCGAAGCCGAGTTCCTGGCCGTGCCGCCCGAGTGCCTGATCCTGACCATGAAGGCCAACCAGAAGTACTTTCCGCTGCTGGATGCC
>JANNEX010000028.1:0-5295 GCA_031379155.1 Rubrivivax sp. | reverse complement strand
GGCAAGGCGTGGCGTGGTGTGGTGTTTCCGACCCGCAGGCCTGCGCTGACTGTCCCAGGCCCAGGCGGGTGCGCCTGGGGTGGCAGCGGCCGGCGATTCTAGCCGGGGGTTGGCGTGGTTTTGTTTGAGCCAGCGCAGGTGGCAGCCTAACTGCCAGTTGGGACAGGCGCCAAGAGGCGTGGGATGGCCTTGACTAGAATGCAGCCCAGAATTCACGCCGCGAAATGCCCCGTCAAGCCGCCCACCCCACCAAAGAACCCACCAGCTACGAGCAAGCCTTGGCCGAGCTCGACCGCCTGGTGCTTCAAATGGAAACCGGGGCCCTGCCGCTTGACCAGTTGCTGCAAGCCTACAAGCGTGGCGCTGAACTGCTGGCTTACTGCCGCAGCCAACTGCAAACCGTGGAAGAGCAGGTCAAGCTGCTCGACGACGGTGTGCTCAAGAACTGGTCTGCCGCATGAACATGGCCGACGCTGACGGCTGGGCGCGCCAGGAACTGGCCGCTGTAGAAAGCGCGCTGCAAGACTGGGTGCCCAGCGACACGCCCGCCGGCCTGGGCCAGGCCATGCGCTATGGGGTGCTCGACGGTGGCAAGCGCCTGCGCCCGCTGCTGGCGCTGGCCAGTTGCCAGGCCGTGGGTGGCCTGCGCGAAGCGGCGCTGCGTGCGGCCGTGGCGGTGGAGCTGATCCACGCCTATTCCTTGGTGCACGACGACATGCCCTGCATGGACAACGACGTGCTGCGCCGCGGCAAACCCACCGTGCATGTGCAGTACGGGCAAGCCCAAGCCATGCTGGCCGGCGACGCCATGCAGGCCCTGGCCTTCGAAGTGCTGACCCCCGACGATGGCGTGCCCGCACCCTTGCAAGCCCGCCTGGTGGGCCTGCTGGCACGCTCTGCCGGCCATGCCGGCATGGCGGGTGGCCAGGCCATCGACCTGGCCAGCATTGGCCGTGGCCTGAGCGAAAAGGAATTGCGCGACATGCACCGGCGCAAGACCGGCGCGCTCTTGCAGGCCAGTGTGTTGATGGGCGCGGCCTGTGGCCAGACCACGCCACTGGCCTGGGGTGCGTTGTCGGATTACGGCGCCGCCATAGGCTTGGCCTTCCAGGTGGTTGACGACATCCTCGACGTGACCCAAAGTGCGGCCACGCTGGGCAAAACCGCCGGCAAGGATCAGGACAGCAACAAGCCCACTTACGTCTCGGTGCTGGGCCTGGCCGCTGCCAGGCGCCACGCCCAGGAACTGCGCGAGCAGGCGCACGCGGCCTTGCAGCGCGCCGGCCTTGGGCCATCCGCCGGTTTGTTGTCGGTGCTGGCCGACAAGGTGGTGGAGCGCGAAAGTTAAGAAATGACTGCCTTGCTCAAGAACATCAACAGCCCCGCCGACCTGCGCCGCTTGCCGCGTCAGGACTTGCCTGCCGTGGCCACTGAGTTGCGCAAATTTGTGCTCGACACGGTCAGCAAAATCGGCAATGGCCACCTGGGCAGCAATCTGGGCACGGTGGAACTCACGGTGGCTTTGCACTACGTCTTCAACACCCCGCACGACCGCATCGTGTGGGACGTGGGCCACCAGACCTATCCGCACAAGATCCTCACTGGCCGGCGTGACCGCATGGACACGCTGCGCCAGCTGGGCGGCATTGGCGGCTTCCCGCGCCGCGACGAAAGTGAATACGACACTTTCGGCACCGCGCACAGCAGCACCAGCATCAGCGCTGCTTTGGGCATGGCGCTGGCGTCCAAGCTCAAGGGCGAAGACCGCAAAGCCGTGGCCGTGATTGGCGACGGCGCCATGACCGCAGGCATGGCCTTCGAAGCGCTGAACAACGCGGGCGTCAGCCACGCCGGCATCAATGCCGACATCCTGGTCGTGCTTAACGACAACGACATGTCCATCAGCCCGCCCGTGGGTGCGCTGAACAAATACCTGGCGCGTTTGATGAGCGGCCAGTTCTACGAAACCGCGCGCCAAGGTGCCAAGGCGGTGCTGAAAAACGCGCCGCCTTTGTTTGAGTTGGCAAGGCGATTTGAAGAGCACGCCAAGGGCATGGTCGTGCCTGGCACCATTTTCGAAGAATTCGGCTTCAACTACGTCGGGCCCATCGACGGCCACGACCTTGACTCTCTGATCCCCACGCTGGAAAACCTGCGCGCCAAACGCGGCCCGCAGTTCCTGCACGTGGTGACCAAAAAGGGCTATGGCTACAAGCTGGCCGAAGCCGACCCGGTGAAGTACCACGCCGCGTCGGCCAAGTTCGACCCCGAAGAAGGCTTCCCGCCCAGCAAGCCTGGCAAGCCCACATTCACTAACGTGTTTGGCCAGTGGCTTTGCGACATGGCCGAGGCTGACCCGCGCCTGGTGGCCATCACCCCGGCCATGCGCGAAGGCTCGGGCATGGTCGAATTCCACAAGCGCTTTCCTAAGCGCTATCACGACGTGGGCATTGCCGAGCAGCACGCCGTGACCTTTGCGGCCGGCATGGCTTGCGAAGGCCTCAAGCCGGTCGTCGCCATCTACAGCACCTTCTTGCAGCGCGGCTACGACCAGTTGATTCATGACGTGGCGATACAGAAGCTGCCGGTGGTGTTTGCACTTGACCGTGCCGGCCTGGTGGGCGCTGACGGCGCCACCCACGCCGGTGCCTATGACATCGCCTACGTGCGCTGCATTCCCCACCTCAGCATGCTCACGCCCAGCGACGAAAACGAATGCCGCCAAGCGCTGACCACGGCCTTCAAACAAGACCACCCCGTGGCTGTGCGCTACCCGCGCGGCGCTGGTGTGGGTGCCACCATCAACCCTGAACTGACGGCCTGGCCCTGGGGCAAAGGCGTCGTGCGCCGCCAAGGTGGGCGCATCGCCATCCTGGCCTTTGGCACCGTGCTGCACCCGGCGCTGGCTGCGGCCGAACGCCTGGGCGCCACCGTGGCCGACATGCGTTTTGCCAAGCCGCTGGATGACGCCCTGGTGCAGCAACTGGCGCGCAGCCACGAAGCCTTGGTGACCGTGGAAGAGGGCGCCATCATGGGTGGCGCCGGCAGCGCGGTGCTGGAATGCCTGGCTGCGTCAGGCATGGCCGTGCCGGTGCTGCAACTGGGCCTGCCCGATGAGTTCATCGAACATGGCGACCCGGCCAAACTGCTGGCGCTGTGCGGGCTGGACGCGGCGGGGATCGAGCGCGCCATCGTCCAGCGCTTTGGCGGCCGGCCTTCACTGGCGGCGGTCAACGCCTGATTCAAGCCCCCCTTCAAGACCTTTGTACGCTGCGCTGTAAACCGCGCGACGGTGTCGGAGCGCCTTGCGTGGCATGCTGCGAACCCACATGAACAAGCTCACCGACGTCCTGCACATCCCCGACACCCAAAGTGCGCCCGACGGCCGCCACCTGGCCATCCAGCGTGTGGGTGTCAAGGATGTGCGCTACCCCTTGCAGTTGATGGTGGCCGGCGCGGTGCAAAGCACGGCCGCGCTGTGGAGCCTGGACGTGGCCTTGCCCGCCGACAAAAAGGGCACCCACATGTCGCGCTTTGTGGCCTGGCTGGATGCCCTGGACGCACCCATCGACGCCGCCTTTTTGCGCACCCGCCACGCTGCCATGCTGGACAAGCTGGGCGCGCAAGAAGGGCGCATTGAAGCCGCCTTCAGTTTTTTCTTGCGCAAGCGCGCGCCGGTGTCGGGCGTGCAAAGCCTGATGGACTACCAGGGGCGCTGGATTTCAGAGACGCGCGCGGGCGTCACCTCGGTGTGGGCCGAAGTCGCGGTGCCCGTGAAAAGCCTGTGCCCCTGCTCAAAAGAAATCTCTGACTACGGCGCCCACAACCAACGCTCACTGGTCACCATCCGCGTCGAGGTTTTGCAGCCGCTGCCTTGGGAGCAACTGGTGCGTTTTGCCGAAGACGCGGCCAGCAGCGAACTCTGGGCACTGCTCAAGCGGCCCGATGAAAAATGGGTGACTGAGCGCGCCTATGAAAACCCCAAGTTCGTGGAAGACCTGGTGCGCGACGTGGCGTTGGCGCTCAATGCCGACGCCCGTGTGGGCCGCTACCGCGTGGATGTGGAGAACTTCGAGAGCATCCACAACCACAGCGCCTACGCGCGTATCGAGCGCGGCTGATACGGGCTGCGCTCGCCGCAGGGCTTACTTGCGGACCTCGTCGCCGTAGATGTCGAAGTCAAAGTACTTGTCATTGATCTTCTTGTAGCCGCCGTCAACACGCAGCGCCTTCAGTGCGGCGTTGAGTTTGCCTTGCAAGGCGGTGTCGCCTTTGCGCACTGCGATACCCGCGCCGACGCCAAAAAAAGCGGGGTCGTTGAACAGTGGGCCGCGAAAGGCAAAGTTCTTGCCGGCCGGTGTCTTGATGAAGCCCTGGTCGGCGGCGACGGAGTCCACCAGCGTGGCGTCGAGGCGGCCGTTGACGAGGTCCAGAAAGACTTCGTCTTGCTTGGCATAGCGCACCACTTCAGAGCCCTTGAAGGTGGCGCTGGCATAACGGTCATGGATTGTGGTGCGCTGCACGCCCACCTTCTTGCCTTTAAGGCCGGCCGCGTTGGCTTCGAAGCTGGCGTCGGCGCGGGTCACCAGGCGTGCCGGTGAGCTGTAGTACTTGTCGGAAAAGTCCACTGACTTCAAACGTTCGGGCGTGATCGACATGCTGGCCACGATGGCGTCGAACTTCTTGGCGCGCAGGGCCGGAATCATGGCGTCGAACTCGGCTTGCACAAACTCGCACTTCATCTTCATGCGTTCGCACAAGGCGTTGGCGATGTCGATGTCAAAGCCCTTGAGCTTGCCGTCGCTGGCCATTTCACTGAAAGGGGGGTAGGCGCCTTCAACGCCCAGGCGCAGTGTCTGGGCTTGGACGGGGCTGAGCCAGGCCAATGCGGTCAACAGCAAGAGAGGGAGTTTCATGGCAGCGGCTTTCCAGGGTGAGGTTGGGCAGTAGACCAGGCAGGAAAAACAGGCGCTACATCCAAGCCGGAACGATACCCAATCTCAGACTGTCCATCGCGCAGGCCGCCGTGTTGTACGCAAGCCAAGCAGTGGCGTGGCCAAGTTCAGCCCGCCTGGCCTATAAGGGTTTTTCCTGGGCCCAAGGCCGCGCCGTGTGCAGCCTGTCACGCGCCAAAGCCTATGTAGGAATTTGCCCTACATGGCGGCTGGAAGAAGCTGGACTGAAGCCACGGAACTGGGCTGATGGGCCGGGTCAATTCAACTCTCTAAAGTTGGTTTCACTGACTCCCGCCCCCAACAACCGTAGAGACGCCCACATGACCAGCGAACAAGTTCT
>JANNEX010000834.1:0-5251 GCA_031379155.1 Rubrivivax sp. | reverse complement strand
CGCGGGTCAAGGATGCGCACCGGCACATCACCACCGGCCAGCGCATTGAAGGCGGCCAACGACAGGCACATGGCCATGCGGTGGTCGTCGTAGGTGTGGACAGTGGCAGCGCGCCACTGCGCAGGCGGCGTGATGTGGATGAAGTCGGCGCCTTCATCCACCGTGGCACCGACCTTGCGCAACTCGGTGGCCATGGCCGCGATGCGGTCGGTTTCTTTGACGCGCCAACTTGCGATGCCCGTCAGCCGCGTGGGGCTGTTGGCGTACAGGGCCATCACGGCCAAGGTCATGGCTGCGTCGGGGATGTGATTGCAGTCCAGCGTGATGCCTTTGAGCGGCCAGCGCCCACGGTGTACTTGCAGCCAACCTGGGCCGCTCTTGACCAGCGCGCCCATGGCCACGGCAGCATCAACAAAGCGGATGTCGCCCTGGATGGAATCGCTGCCTACGCCTTCAATGCGCAGCGGCGCGCCACCGTGCGCAGCGATGGCGCCGGCAGCGATGAAGTAAGACGCCGACGAGGCATCGGCTTCGATGTGGATGCTGAGCGGGCTTTGGTAGGCGCTGCCCTGGGCGATGGTGAAGCGCTGCCAGCCTTCGCGCTGCACGTGAATGCCAAAGCGCGCCAGCAGGTTCAGGGTGATGTCGACGTAGGGCTTGGAGATGAGTTCGCCGTCGACTTCGATGACCACGGCAGCGTCGGCCGTGGCCAGCGGCAAGGCCAGCAGCAGTGCGGTCAGGAACTGGCTGGAGACATCGCCGCGCACACGAATGGGCTGCGCCGTCTTCACGTGTCCGCCAGCCGTGCCGTGGATGCGCAGCGGCGGGTAGCCAGGCTGGCCCAGGTCTTCGATGGCGCAGCCCAGCGGGCGCAGCGCGTCGACCAAGTCGCCGATGGGCCGCTCGTGCATGCGTGGCACGCCGCGCAGGGTGAAGCTGCCGCCTTGCAGCGTGGTCAGCACGGCCAGCACAGCGGCCAGCGGGCGCATGGCGGTGCCGGCGTTGCCCAGGAAGAGGTCGGCCTGGTGCTGCTTCAACTTGGCCGCGATGCCCGTCACATGCAGCACGGCGCCATCGCGGCGCAGGCCACAACCCAGCGCGGCCAAGGCGCCCAGCATGACGGTGGTGTCGTCGCTGTCCAGCAAGTCATGCACCGCAGTGCTGCCACTGGCCAGGCCAGCCAAGAGCAGCACGCGGTTGGAGATGCTCTTGGACCCCGGCAAGCGCACCGTGCCAGATGCGCCATTCAGCGGCGGCAGGTCGATGAAGGGGATGTCGTACATGGGCGGGCGCTGGCGCTGCTTGCGCAGCCGTGGCTCAGGTCTTGGAACTGGAGTTGGAGTTGGAATTGGAGCCGGAGCTGGGGTTTGGTGCGGGATTGCGCGGCGCACCCATCTGCCAGTTGGTGCGGCCTTCGGCCGGGCCACGAATCAAGCCTTCCAGCGCGTCGCCATTGCCTTCGCGCATGACGTGTTCCAGCGCATCCAGCGCCTGGCGAAAACGCTTGGACTGCTTGAGCACCTCTTCGCGGTTGGCCACCAGAATGTCGCGCCAGGTGTCGGGGTTGCTGGCCGCAATGCGTGTGAAGTCACGAAAGCCCGGGCCGGCCAGCGACAAAAAATCCTTGCCCGCCGGCTGGTTGACGACCGAGCTGAAGTAGGCAAAGGCCAGCAGGTGGGGCAGGTGGCTGACCGCCGCAAAAGCCGCGTCGTGGTTTTCGGGCGTCATGCGCAGCACCTGCGCGCCAATGGCCGACCACACGTCGGTGGCTTTTTGTGCCATCTCGGGCGAGGTCTGCGGCAGGGGTGTGATGATGACCTGGCGGCCGCTGTACAGGGTGGCGTCGGCGTGGGCGATGCCCGAGACTTCTTTGCCTGCAATCGGGTGGGCGGGCACGAAGGACGTGATGCGTTCGCGCAGCACACGCCGCGCCGCGTCGACCACGTCGCGCTTGGTGCTGCCCACGTCCATGAACAGCACGCCCGGCTCCACCAGGTGGCGGATGGCCTTGAAGGTGGTCTCCGTCGCGGCCACTGGCACAGCCAGCAGCACGATGTCCGAGCCCGACACGGCCAGCAAGGCTGACTCGGCGGCCACGTCAATGACGCCCATCTTCTTGGCGCGTTCGGTCGTCGACGGCGACTTGCTGTAGCCCACCACACGCTTGACCAGGCCGGCGCGCTTGAGGGCCAGCGCAAAGCTGCCGCCCATCAAACCACAACCGATGACGCCGAGCTGGGTGAACATGGTCAGTGGACGTCGACCGGGTAGGTGCCCAGCACCTTGAAAAAGGCGCACACGCCTCGCAGTTCCGTCAGCGCAGCGGCCACGTTAGCCTGCTCGGGGTGGCCTTCGATGTCGATGTAAAAGTAGTACTCCCACTGGCCTGAGCGCGCGGGGCGCGATTCGAACCGGGTCATCGACACGCCATGGTTTTTCAGCGGCACCAGCATGTCGTGCAGCGCACCGGGCCGGTTCGTCACCGAGACCACCAGACTGGTGCAGTCATGCCCAGAAGCCTGCGGCGCGGGGTGGCGCTGCGGGTGCGTGAGGATGGCAAAGCGCGTGCGGTTGTGCGCGTCGTCCTGCACCGCCGGTGCCAGCACATGCAAGCCAAATTCGCTGCCCGCGCGCGTGCTGGCAATGGCGGCCAAGCTATCGTCCAAAGAAGCCAGGCGCGCAGCTTCGGCATTGCTGGACGCTGGCCGACGTTCGGCCAACGGCAAGTGCGCCGACAGCCATGCATTGCACTGCGCCAAGGCCTGCGGGTGCGCCAGCACGGCCTTGATGCCTGCCAAAGAATCGCTGCGCCGCAGCAGGTTGTGGCGCACAAACAGGCTGGTCTCGCCGATGATGAACAGCGGCGTGTGCAAGAACAAATCCAGCGAACGCGTGACCACGCCTTCGGTGGAGTTTTCCACTGGCACCACGCCAAAGTCAGCCGCACCCGTGGCCGTGGCGTGGAAGACTTCGTCGAAGTTGCTGCACGGCAGACGCAGGATGGTGGAGCCAAAAAAGCCCAGCGCGGCTTCTTCGCTGAAGGTGCCGGCGGGGCCCAGGAAGGCCACGCGCGTGGGCGTTTCCAGCGCGCGGCTGGCTGACATGATTTCGCGCCAAATGGGCGCCACGCAGTCATTGGGCAGCGGGCCTTTGTTGGCGGCCTTGAGGCCGTCTATTACCTGCGCTTCGCGTTCCGGTCTGAAGACCACCGAGCCTTCGGCCTTCTTGATGTCGCCCACCTCAAGCGCCAGCCCCATGCGCTGGTTCAGCAGGGCCAGCAGTTCCAGGTCGAGCGCGTCAATGCGCTGCCGCAAGGACAAAAGCGCAGGGTTGACGGCGGTGGGCTGACCCATGAAGGGAGTGGAGTCTGCCGGCGCTACTTCTTGGCCGGTGCGGTGCCGTTGCCAGATGCTGCGGGTGCGGCTGGCGGGGCCAGGCGGCGGGCAATGGTCTGCTGCAACTTCTGCACGCGCGGTTCGACCTCGGCCTTGGAATCGGCCACCAGCTTTTCAACCAGCAGCTTTTGCATCTCACCCGTCATGGCCTGGTACTTGCGCACCGTGGGAGATTCCAGCATGGCGATGATCTGGCGCAATTCGTCTTCGCTCAGCCGCTCTTCCAGCATCGGCCCCACCGTGGCCGGGGCCAACTTGATGGCGCGCGCGCTGACCAGCGGCACCGTCTCATCGGCGTACTTGCGCAGGTCGGCTTCGACATCACGCGCCACGGCTTCGCGCCTCTCAGTGGGCAGGCGTTGCAGCGCCTGGCCGGCTTGCTGCATCAATTGCATGGCGGGCTGCACCGTCAGGTCGCGCGCAAGTGCTTCAACCCCGGGCTGCTGAAGCGCCACGATCTTGGCCACCAGTTCTTTTTTGCCGTTGGCGGTTTGCGCCAACGCGGGCAGCACAAGGGCAGTGGTGGCAGCGAGCAAGCCAGCGCGCAACAGGGTATGCATATTCAATCAGTTTCCTTCAGGGCCGGTTTGGGCCGGCGCAGCGTTGTCGTCGTTGTCGCCATCGTCGGTGGCTTCAGTGGTTTCACTGGGTGCATCGTTTTCCACGATGCGCTGCAAGCCCGACAGCTTGGTGCCATTGTCCAGGGCAATCAGCGTCACGCCTTGAGTGGCACGGCCGAGCTCCCGGATTTCACTGACGCGTGTGCGAACCAGCACGCCCTTGTCGGTGATGAGCATGATCTCGTCGGCCGGCCGCACCAGCGTGGCGGCCACGACGCGGCCATTGCGCTCGGTCTGCTGGATGGCAATCATGCCCTTGGTGCCACGGCCGTGGCGCGTGTACTCGATGATGCTGGTGCGCTTGCCATAGCCGTTTTCAGTGGCCGTCAGCACGCTCTGCGTTTCGTCTTCGGCCACCAGCATGGCAATGACGTTCTGTCCGTCTTCCAGCGTCATGCCCTTGACACCGCGCGCCTGGCGGCCATGCGCCGTGACATCGCCTTCGTCAAAGCGCACCGCCTTGCCGCCGTCGCTGAACAGCATCACGTCGTGTTTGCCGTCGGTCAGCGCAGCGCCAATCAGAAAGTCGCCATCGTCCAGCGTGACGGCAATGATGCCGGCCTTGCGCGGGTTGGCAAAGTCGTCCAGCGGCGTCTTCTTCACCACGCCCAACGCGGTACACATAAAAACGTAGTGGTCGGCCGGGAAGCTGCGGAACTCACCGGTTAGCGGCAGCACCACGGTGATCTTTTCACCGGGCTGCAGCGGGAACATGTTGACGATGGGGCGGCCACGCGAGGCCCGTGAACCCTGGGGCACTTCCCAGACCTTGATCCAGTACACACGCCCACGGTCGCTGAAGCACAAGATCCAGTCGTGGGTGTTGGCGATGAAGAGCTGGTCTATCCAATCGTCTTCTTTGGTCTGCGTAGCTTGTTTGCCGCGACCGCCGCGTTTTTGCGCGCGGTACTCCACCAGCGGCTGGCTCTTGACGTAGCCCGTATGGCTGAGCGTGACCACCATGTCGGTGGGCGTGATGAGGTCTTCGGTGCCCAGTTCCAGCGCGTTGCGCTCGATGACGCTGCGCCTTGCGCCCAGCTTGCTCTGGCCAAATTCCTGGCGCAGTTCAACCAGCTCGCCGCTGATGATGGAGGTGACACGCTCGGGCTTGGACAGGATGTCGAGCAAGTCGGCAATCTGCGCCATGACCTCGCGGTACTCGCCGATGATCTTGTCCTGCTCCAGGCCCGTCAGGCGCTGCAAGCGCATCTGCAAAATCTCTTGCGCCTGGTCGTC
>JANNEX010000083.1:0-1649 GCA_031379155.1 Rubrivivax sp. | reverse complement strand
AGTCGAAAGACCCAAGAAGACGCCCAAGGCCGTCAAGCCCAAAGAGTCCTGGGGAGCGGACGTCATCGTCGACATGCTGCACCGCTACCAGCTGCCCTACGCCACGCTCAACCCCGGCGCCAGCTACCGTGGGCTGCACGACAGCATCGTCAACTACGGCGGCAACACGCCAGTGATGATGCTGTGCCAGCACGAAGAGACGGCGGTGCAGGTGGCGCACGGCTATGCCAAGGCCAGCGGCAAACCCATGGTGGCCATCCTCCACAACCTGGTGGGCCTGCTGCACGCCAACATGGCGGTTTACTACGCCTACATAGACCGCGCGCCTGTCTTCATCGTCGGCGCCACCGGCCCCATGGACGAGACCAAACGGCGGCCGCGCATCGACTGGATACACACCGCCCAAGGCCAGGGCCAGGCCATCCGCGACTACACCAAGTGGGACTACCAGCCGACCCACATCGACGGCGTGCCTGAAGCCATGGCGCGTGCCTACTCAGTCATGATGAGCGAGCCGCGCGGCCCCGTTTACTTGTGCTTCGACGCCTGGCTGCAAGAGCAGAAGATGGACCACGCGGTGGCGCTGCCACCCAAAGGTTTTCAAATCGTCCCCAGCCGCTTGGCGCCCGACCCTGCGGCCTTGGCCCTGGCCGCGCAAACGCTGGCCAAAGCCAAGCGACCCGTCATCCTGGCCGAGTACAGCGGCCGTGACCCACAAGGCTTCCACGACTTGGTGGCTTTGGCCGAAACCCTGGGCGCGCCGGTGTTCGATTTGAACCAGCGCCTGAACTTTCCCAGCCAACATGCGCTGAACCTGAGCATGGACAAGTCGGTGTTCGAGAACGCCGATGTGGTGCTGTGCGTGGATGTGCGCGACTGGGAAAAACCCACCACCACGCTGACCAGCACGACGCGCGAACTGGTGAGCCTGACACCCAAAAATTGCCAGTGGATAGACATCGGTTTTGGCGACATCAACATCAGCGCCTGGGCCATGGATTACCAGCGCTTTTTGTTTGCGCAGCAACGCATCAACGCCGACACACTGCTGGCGCTGCCGGCGCTGACGGCGCTGCTGAAAAAGCAGATCAAGCGTGATGAGGCGCTGGCTGCGCGCGTGGCGCGCCGCACTGCCAGCACGTCACGCAAGCACAAGGCGCTGCGCAGCGGCTGGGCGCAAGAAGCTTTGCTGGAACGCGACAGCAGCCCCATCACCTTGCCGCGCCTGGCCGCCGAAGTGTGGGCACAAATCAAGGACGAAGACTGGGTGCTCAGCGCCGGCACCTTGGAAGACTGGACGCGCAAGCTCTGGAACTTCGACAAGCCCTACCGCCACGCCGGCAAAAGCCTGGGCACGTCCACGCAACTGGGCATCAGCCTGGGCGTGGCGCTGGCCCACCGCGAAGCAGGCCGCCTGGTCGTGAACATGCAGCCCGACGGCGACCTGATGTTCGACGCCGGTGCGTTGTGGGTGGCGGCCAAACACCGCATTCCCATGCTCGTGGTCATGTACAACAACCGCGCCTATTTCAATGACTGGGAACACCAGATCCGCATGGCCAAGCAGCGCGGCACGCCAGTAGCCCGCGCGCACATCGGCATGGACCTGGACGACCCGCCGCCTGACTTTGCAACGTTGGCGCGCAGCA
>JANNEX010000749.1:0-4424 GCA_031379155.1 Rubrivivax sp. | reverse complement strand
TACATGCCCTTGAACAGGTGCGCGTACAAGCGGCTGGCGGTCAGGGTTTCAGGCCGCCCGCGCAGCGCCAAGGTGACCTTGCCCGACTCTTCACGGCGTGCGCTGGTGATGCAGCGCGCCTGCACCACGGTGCCACGGTGGACCTGCCAGAACTGCTGCGCGTCCAACTGCGGCAGCAGTTCGCGCAGCGATGTGCGGATGAGGTGTTCACGCTGGGCAGTGACCACACGCACGTACTTGTCGGCGGCTTCGAAATACACCACCTCGTCCACCGGCACCAGGTGCACCAGGTTGCCCACCTGGGCCTGGATGACGGCCAGGCGCGGCGCGCCACCCAGCACAGCCGGTGCCGCGCCCAGCAGGCCGCGCAATTGGCTCAGCGTTTGCTCCAGGCCCGCTGCCACGCCGGCTTGTGAGGCCAGCCGTGTTTGCAAGCGGCCCACACAGGCCGCCAGGCGCTGGCGATCCAGCGGCTTGACCAGATAGTCCACGGCCTGCGCTTCAAAGGCTTGCAGCGCGTAGTCATCAAAGGCGGTGACAAACACCAGCAGCGGGAAAGGCGTGCCTTCGGGCCAGTCTTCGGCCAGCGCCTGCGCGGCTTCCAGGCCACTGCAGCCGGGCATGCGGATGTCGAAGAAGCACACGGCGGGGCGCAGCGCCAGGGTTTGTGCGATCGCCTGCAAGCCATCCCCCACGTTGGCCAGCACGTGCAAGGCAGGCCACACGGCGGCCAGGTCGGCACGCAGGCCGGCGGCCAGCAGGGGTTCGTCTTCAGCGATCAGGGCGGTGTCGTTCATGGTTTGGCGGGGCTCAAGGGCAAGCAGATCGTGGCCAGGGTGCCGCCCAAAGCATCGGGCGCGGCTTGCAGATTCAGAGAAGCAGCGCTGCCATGCAAAGTGGCCAGGCGTTCGCGCACCTGGGCCAGGCCAAAGCGGCTGCCCTGGGTTGCGCTGGGCGCGTCAACCAGGCCGCTGCCAGTGTCACGCACGGTCAGCAGCAGATGGGTGGCGTCGGCACGCGCGCAAACTTCGACACGGCCGCCTTGCACATGCGGCTCCAGACCGTGTTTGATGGCGTTTTCAACCAGCGGCTGCAAGAGCAGCGGTGGCACCGCGATGCCGCTCAACTCAGTGGGTAGGTCCAGCTTGACTTCAAGCCGCGGGCCCATGCGCACGGCCATCAAGGCCAGGTAGTCGTTGATGCGCTCGAACTCGGTGGCCAGCGGGTGCGTGTCCAGGCGCGACGCGTTGAGCGTGGCGCGCAGGAAGCTGATCAGGCGGTCGAGCATGGCCTGCGCACGTTCGGGCTCCAGGCCGATGAGCACACGCAGGTTGGCCAGGGTGTTGAACAGCATGTGCGGCTCCAGCTGCGACTGCAGCAGGCGCAACTGGTGTTCGGTGGCCTGGCGCTGTGCGGCTTCGGCCTGCGCACGTGCCGCGCTCAGCCTTTCCTGGGTGCTGATGAATGCGACCGAAAAGACAGTGCCGATGAGGCTCAGCACCAGCGTCACGCGGGTGCCGGCGTTTTCCATGTTGAGCAGGCTGACCGAGCGGCCGCCAGTGAAAAAGTCGCCCACCGCCAAGCCCAGTGGCGGGCCCAAGACCATGGCCAGCAGCGAGCCGGGAATGGCGCCACGCCAGCCACTCAGGTTGGGCAGCGCCGGCAGGCCACGCCGCGCTTGCAGACGGTCACTGCCCCAGGCCACGGCCAGCCGTGTCAAGTCAACGATAAGCGTGCAGGCCATGCCAATGGCAAACGAGTAGACCAGTTTGGGACCAAAGCCACGCCCGTCCAGCGCCGTCAGCAGCAGCGCGATGGCCAGGCACAGGCCGCCCACCACCAAGACGTGGTGCCCTGTGGTCTGGCGCAGGCGCTGCCAGGTGGCGGCCAGCGCGCTGGCCGCCGGGGTTTCACAGGGCAAGGGCAGGTTCATCGTGGGGCATTGTCGTGCGCGTCAGGCTCAGCAGGCCCAGTGCGCGGCCCAGGAACAAGCCACTCAGCGAGCCAAAAATCAGCGCCAGTGGCAGTTGCACGCTGGCCAGGCTGCGCCATTCGGGGTGCAGGCCCTGGCCCACACCCGCAGCGTAGCGCAAGCAGAAGATGCTGACGATGAGCGCCATCGGCAGCCAGCTGCCGGGCAGCAGCAAGCGCGCTTCGTCGGCCAGCCAGCGCGCGGCTTGTGGCCTGGGCAAACGCCAGCCCATGGCCGCAAAAGCGCTGATCGCGGCCAGCCAGACCACGGCCGCCAAAGGCTGGGCGACGAAGCCCGGCGCCATCGACCACAGCCCCAGGGCCAGCAGTGCCAGTGGCAGCGCCAGCAGCGCGCCGCGGCGCACGCGGCGTTGCCGCGTTTGCACCAAACCCAGGGCCAGCAGAGCCACCAGCAGGGCCCAGACCCAGAGCGGTGTGTGAATGAGGATTTGCACGATCATGAAGGGCTTTCGCGGCGCGACGGGGCCTCGCCAAGGGCCGCACTGTGTCGGCACCGGGTGGCGCGCAAAAGCGGCTTGCGACGGCGCGGCGTGGGCAGGCGCCAAACGCCGCCGGCGCGGCGCTAGAGCACCAAGGCTTGATCGGGCACGGCGCCGCGCAGGTAAATCAATGCGCCATCGGGGCTGTGCAACACGTCGTGCAGCACGTCCTGGCGGCCCAGGTGAAAGCCGCCCGCAGCGATGCGCAAATTGCCCACGCAGACCTCACCTTGCAGCACCACGCACTCTTCGTCGATGGGATGGCGGTGCGCTGGCAACTGCGCGCCGGCCACCAGACGCAACAGGTAGGACATGACAGCGCCGTCGCGGTGCAGCACCTTGATCGTCACGCCCGGGCCAAAGGGTTTCCAGCCAGCCTCTGGCGTGGCCAGGGTCAGGTGCTGGTCGGTGCTGTGCTGGGCCAAACGGCGCAGCAGCCGGCTCTTGATGCGCGCCTGGCTGGCGGCGTCCAGCGGCTCAGGCGTGATGGCTTGGCTGATCTGCGCCAGCAAGGCCAGGTCAAGCACGCTGTCGTCTTCAGGGAAGGTGGGTTTCATGGTGGGGGCAGCAACAGCTATTCGGACAGTGCAGCGCACAGCTTGGTGTGCGCGCGCTGCACATGGGATTTGACGGTGCCCAGCGCCAGCCCGGTGGTGGCGGCAATCTCGCTGTGGCTGAGGCCGCGAAAGTAGGCCAGGCCCAGCACCCAGCGCTCAGGTGCGGTCAGGCGCTGCAGGGCCGTGTGCAGGCGGCTGCCGGCTTGCTGGCACCACAGGCTTTTGCCGGGGTCGTGCGACGCTTCGGTGGCTGCGTCGTCGCTTGGCCCGTCATGCGCAGCCTGCGGCTGCAGGGCCTGCTGGCGCAGCAAGTCCAGCGCGCGGCTGCGCACGATCTGCAGCAGCCAGGTTATGGCGCTGCCGCGTGTGGCGTCAAAACGCGCCGCTTTGCGCCAGGCTTCGAAGTAGGCGTCGACGATCAGGTCTTGCGCGTCAGCGCCAGTCAACATGCGCTGCGCCAGTGCGTGCGCGCAGGCCGTGGTGGCGTCAAAGAACTGCTCAAAGGCGGTGCTGTTGCCACGCGCGGCGGCGGCTATCAGGGCCGCCAAATGTAGGTCGCGTGCGGCGCGTGCCGGGTCGGCAGTGAGCAGGTCGGCACTGAGCGGGTCGGCACTGGGCGGGTCGTGACGGGGAGCCTGGGCGGACATGGTCTGGCGTGCGGCAGGGTTCAAGCCGCGCCACCATAGCAGAGCCTTTCGGCCACGGCCAGCCACAGGTGCTGAGTTTGCGAACGGCATTGAGAACGGCATTGAGAACGGCATTGCGCACCGCAGTGCGCACGGCATCGCGGCAAATCCAGGGCGCAAGTTGAGGCTGGGGTGCATGGACGGAAATCCTGTTGTTCAGGCATACGGGCCCCAGGCTGGGCTGGATGCAGCCGGCGACTTGATCAGTTGGGCTTGAGGCCTTGCCGAATGGCTTCAATGCGCGCGCGGTTGACGCCAAAGTCCTTGCGCCCCAGGCGTGAGGCCGAGCGCACTTGCACCACGTCAGCGCTGCGGTCGAACCAGAACTCCACGTCGTCGGTGTACTTCATCAGCGGGGTGCTGAAGGTGGCGTAGAGGTAGTCGCCTTCGGCCTTGACGACCTGCGCGCCGCGCATGCCACGCACGACATCCTGGATGCGCGCCAGCGTGGCGGCGCCGTCGCCCACCAGGGCCAGCGGGGCGATGCGGGCGTAGTCACGCTGCGGGTGCTCGGGCCACAGGTCGGCCTGGCTGCTGACGCTGTTCTCGGTCTTTGACGGGGGCTTGAGTTTGCCTTCACGCAGGCCCAGGTTGTCGGGCGCCTGGCCCCGCAACAAGCCCATCTGAGCGGCGATCAAAGCCAACAGACCCAGCGCCAGCGGCGTCAGCAACAGCCATTTCAGCATCGAAACACTCCTGTTTGCTCCCAA
>JANNEX010000716.1:0-2900 GCA_031379155.1 Rubrivivax sp. | reverse complement strand
CCAGAGTGGGCGTCGGGCGCCGACTGGCACTACTTCATAGGCGAAGACGGCGCACTGAGCCAAGCGGCGACGCTGGGCGCCGAGGGCGCGCACCGGCTGTCGGCCCTGGCTGGCATGTTGGCGGACATGTCGGTTGCCGGCCCGACACCCGAGCACCGCCTGGCCGTGCAGTGGCTGCAACAAGAAGGCCGGCTGGACACGCATAGCCTGGTGCGGTCCCGCCTCATCATCGCGCGCTTTTTGAACACCTTTTCGGCCCTGGGACCAGCGCAGTTGGCCCACGCCACGCGCAGCCTTGAGCAGGCCATTGCACAGGGCCGGCGCGGCGAAGGGCTGGCGGCACTGCTCGACAGCGCGGCTTACACACTCGGGCTGGCGCGCAGCCCCTGACGCACCAGGCGCAGCTACTTGAAGCGGTAGTGGTCGCGGTTCAAGACCGCGGCAATGGCGCTCACCTCGTCGGGGAACAAGGCCAGGCCCAGTTCGGTGTTGCACTGCTCGACCATGCCGCGCAAAAAGCCCGGCGTGTTGATGCGCCCGGCCGCTCGGTAGATGGCCGAGCCGTCACCACCCACCTTGCGCACATGGCAGGCCGCACATTTGTGTTCTGCAATCAACTTGGCGCCCAGCGCCAGGTCGGCGTCGCGGAAAATTTCTGCGGCGCTTTGTGCGTGGGCCGCAGGCGTGAAGGCGCCCAAAGCGGCAGCCAACAACGCCGCCGCAACCCGCGTACAAACAGGCCACATTTCAGGGCTTGATGTAGGCAAAGCCCTGCGCTTGCAGCTTGGCCAGGCGCACCACGCCCGACGGTGTAAAGCTGGCTTCCTGGATGAACTGCTCTTTTTTCAGTTCGCGGTTTTTGAGCGTGATTTCGCAGATCTCGAACTTCACGCCGCGCCCGCTGAGTGCCGCCACCAGCGGCGCAAATTCGCTGCCGTTGGCCGCCTTGGCACCTTCCATCAACATGTCCACACCTTCGGCGTGGGTGACCACGGTGATCTTGGCCGCCGGGTCCACGTCCAGGTGATTGCGCAGGTTGCGCAGGCCTTTGAGGCCTTGCGCTGCCGTGTTGTCGATGTGATAGACGACGCGGTCCTGGGCCCAGGCGGCCGTGGCCGCCAGGCACAGCAGCGACACGGCTGCGAATTGCGCGAGCTTCATGGCGCTGTCCTTATTGGTTGACGGGTGACTGCGGGTCGAGCAACAGCGCCATGAGGTGGCGCAACTGGTTTTCGTCCAGCATGCCGGCGTGCCCAAAACGCGGCATGCCTGAACAGGCGTTGAAGGCCTTGGCGTTGTAGAGCTTGCCCCAGGTGTACTCGACCATCAGCTTGGCACTGGCGCTGCGCGGGTCGGCCACGCCACGAATCTTGCCGTAGTTGTAAAGGCTGGGACCGATGGTGCCGAAGGAGATTTCTGCCTTGCCAATTTGGTGGCAGTTGTAGCAATTGCCGCCGTTGGCGCTGGTGGCAGCACTGGCGTCGGTCCAGGTCATGCCACGGCCGTTTTGCGCCAGCTTTTCGCCTTCGCGCCAGTCGCCGATGAACTGGCCATCACTGGGCAACTTGATGCTGGCCAGGTTGGCCGCTTCGATGGCCCGGCCGCGTGCTTCTGGCAGGGGCTGACCTGCAGCCGCTGAACACTCGGCGTTGGACGGGTCTTGTTTGAGCCTATCCACGCTGGCGATGCCTTGGTCGCGGAACGACGCTTTCATCATCTGTGCCATCAAGGCGTCGTAGTCAGGCGCCGGCGCCACGCTGGCACAAGCCACCACGGCCAAGGCAGCCACAAGGCCAAAGAAAAGAGTTTTGCGCATGGTGTTGAGCCGCTCAGCGTTTGATGGCCGGGGCGATGGACTCGGCCCCCTTGGCGTTGACACCCATATAGACGCCCAGGGCGATGGTCACGTCGGACGCATAACCCGGGAAAGGGAAACGCTGCTGGCGATAACAGTCGTTGAGCCGGCGCTGCATGCTCCACAGCTCACCACTGCTGACGCGGTAGGCCGGCCAGGCCGCAAAACCGATGCCGTCGCCGGGGTTCTTGGTCAGGTCGGGCAGGTCTTGCAGCCGTATGCGTTTGCCGGCTTCACCGTGGCACGACGCGCATGAAAAGTCGTAAGGCCCAGCGCGGTAAAAAAAGGCTCGCTTGCCCAACTCGGCCATCTTCTTTTCTTCGGCATGACTTTGTGGCAGGTTGAAGCGCTGGCCCTTGGATTCGGCCGCGACCCAGGCCACCAGGGCTTCCAGGTTGAGCTGCTCACCACGGCCAAAAGGCGTGGCCGCAATTTCGGCCGCGTTCAGGCCTTGCAGCGTTTCCATGCAGGTGAGCAAACGCGACTCCAGGTCCTGCACCTTTTGCGTGTCGGCAAAGTAGCGCGGCAGCGTGACAAAAGCGCCCTTGACCTTGCCCGCGCCCTGGCCCAAATCGCAGCGCTCCAGCGAAGCCATCTTGGGGCCACGTTTTTGCGCCCACAACACTTCGCCCTTGGCTTCAAACAGCTCGGCCGGGTTGCCGTCTTCCAGCATCTTGCGGTACTGCGCAATGCCGTCGGCGGCGGTTTTGGGCTGCGCCCAGGCAGTCGCCGACAAGGCCAGTGCCAGGATCAAAAAAACGCTGCGCTTGCTCATGGGGCTGCGCACGGTTCAAGACACCGTGGCTTCGTCGCTGCGCTTGTCGCCGCGGTTATCGACCCATGACACGGTGATCTTGTCGCCCGCCTTGGCGCCCCTGACCGTGAATTGCATGAAGGGGTTCTTGGCCACCGCCGGGCCCCACTGCGCCGTCATCACCGCCTTGCCGTTGTGCTGCGCCGTGACCTCCTGGATGTGCCAGGCCGGGATGGTCTTGCCGGCTGAGTCTTTGCGCTGCCCCGACTCCATTTCATGAGCCATCAGCAC
>JANNEX010000665.1:0-2907 GCA_031379155.1 Rubrivivax sp. | reverse complement strand
CGCAAGTTCAACTTTGCCAGCGTGGGCATAGATGCACGCGGCCGCACCAGCATCTTGAGGCTGAACTACCGCAACACCGCCGAAGTGCTGTCGCTGGCCATGGCTTGTGCGCAAGATCTGCTGCAAGGCGACGGCGCGGTGCATGGCGACGATGAAGTGCAACTGGTGCAACCCACCAGCGCCGGCCGCCACGGGCCGCTGCCCACCTTGATGATCGCCGCGCACGCGGCCGAAGAAGCGCAGCTCATCACCCAGCGTGTGCTGCAAGCACGGGCCGATGGTGTGGCCTGGCAGGACATGGCCCTGCTTTGCCGCACCCGGGCGCAGATGGCGCCCATCGCCGCTGCGCTGCATGCCGCCCAGGTGCCGGTGCAAAGCATGCATGCGCAAGCCTTCAAGCGCTTTGATTGGCAGCAGTCCTGTGTCAAGCTGCTGACCCTGCACAGCGCCAAGGGGCTGGAATTTGCGTGGGTCTGCGTGGCTGGCTTGCAGACCATGCCGCTGCGCGACGAGGCCTTGCTGGAAGCGCTGCGCTTGCTCTATGTGGCCATGACACGCAGCACGGGCCAGCTGCTGCTGTCAGCGCACGGCGATTCGGCCGTGGTGCGCCGGGTGCAGCAGGCACTGCGCAGCTTGGCAGCCGCCTCCCTGTAAGCCAGCCTTGTGGCGGGCCCGACCTGGCATGTAGGCCCGGCAAGCGTGGCTTGCCCAGAACCTGGAAATTGCGTGAACAACCCCGTGCAATCCATCGCCACCGCCCTTGCGGCCCTTCTCTTTGCCGGCAGTGTGTGGGCGCAGACAGCCGCAGGGCCGGCACCCGTGGCTCCGCCCGCTGCCACGCGCCAAGAAAAAGGCCTAACGGCTGAATTTAGTGGTGCGGCCAAGCCGGGCTGCACTGCTACAGGGTCAGCGCAAACCCTTCCACCACGGCCGCCGGCGTGGTGATGGAGCCCAATTGACGCGAGCCGTAGGTGTCGCCGTTGGGGATGAATTCCGGCGTCGCCGTCAGGCCCACCAGGCCGGGGCCGAAGAGGCGCAGCGCGTCGTCATCAAAGCGCATCACATTCAGCGGCGCCACCAGCTCGCCGCCTTCCACCCAGAAGCAGGCATAGCGTGTCATGCCAGTGATGCGGCAGGCCGCGCGGTCGCTGTAATTCAGGTACCACAGGTTGCTGATGAACAGGCCCGTGCCTAGCGTGCGCAGCAGCGCGTCGTCAGCGATGCTGCCGCCGCGCAGGTGCAAGGCTTGGGGCGATTCACCGCTGCCCACACCGTGCGTGGCCACGCCGTACTCAGCGGCTGAGCGCGGTGAATTCAGGGTGCCGCCGTCGGCCGGCAAAGACCCGTCCTGCACCAGCACCACGCTGGGCGGGCGCAGAAAGCCTTCGCTGCTGAAACTGGCCGTGGTGCTGCGGCCGAAATCCTCTGCCAACTGGAAGCCATTGGCAAACTGCGCATCGCCGCGAGAAAAGCGCATGAGCGAGCTGAATTCGGTGCGCCGCGCCTTCAGCGAAAAGCCGCCCCAGCCCAGCGTGCCCAGCAGTTCTGCCATGGCCGCCGGCGCCAACGCAGCGCGGTAGGCACCGGGTTGCAGCGTGCGCGCGGGCAAGGCCAGCAGCGGCATGCGCTGCGCTGACTCTTGCAGCTTGGCGACAAAGGCCGCGTCGCTCCAGTGGCTGCCGGCATAGGCCGACTTGATGGCTTTGTCAGCGCGCTGGAACAAGCACCACTCGAAGTGGAAGCTCTCCACACGGTGCCAGTGGCGGCTGCCTTGGCTGTCGGCAAAAGCGCGCACCAGCGGGCCCGCCGCGTAAAAGCCCACCAGGTCTTGTTGCAGGCGCTGGCCCGCAGCCTCGTGCACCAGCGTGATGACTTGCGCGGCGCTGGGCAGTGTGCCTTTGTCGTCGCGCTGGCTCTGGCTGGCGGCCGTGGGGCGCTGCAGCCAGGGGTCGTCGGCGATGAGGTCGAGCTGGCGCACCAGCAATCGGCGCTCATCACGCAGGCGCTGCACGTCGATGGCCTTGTCGCCGCACAAAGACACGGTGCTTTCGCTGCGCCGTTGGCCGCGTTCCACGGCAATCGTCACACTGGCTTGTTCGACATGCGTGGCCTGGCGCAGCGCGGCCTGGTTGAAGCGCAGGAAGTCGCTGGCTTCGGCGCACAGGTGCAAGGTGGTGCGGTCCACTGCCGCGTCCGTGCCCAACAACTCAGCCGTTAGCTCGCTGAAGGCGGCGGCGTCGAGATAGCTGCGGCTCATGCTGCACCCCCGAACACATCCACACCCACAAAGCGGCACGGCGGTGATGCATGTCCGACGCGGATGACTTGCGAAGGTTCGCCCTTGCCACAAAACGGCGTGCCGCCAACTTCCACCGTATCCGCCCGGCCCACACCGGCCAGGCTGCGCCAGAAGGTGGCGCTGATGCCGCGGTAGTTGGGGTTGCGCACCACTTCGGCCAACTGGCCGCCGCGCACCATGCGCGCGTACTCGCAGCCAAACTGGAACTTGTTGCGCGAATCGTCGATGCTCCATGAGCAGTTGGTGTGCATCACCACGCCCAACTCGGTCGCCGCAATGAGTTGCTCAAGACTTTGATCGCCAGGCTCGACGTTGAGGTTGCTCATGCGGTCTATCGGCGCCCGGTTCCAGCCCGCTGAACGTGTGGTGGCCACCGCGCCCAACTCAAACCCGCGCAACTTGGCGCGCGCCTGCGATAGTTGACCGCCCAGCGGGCGCAGCAAACGGCCACGCTCAATCAGCAAGGCGCGCTGCGCAGGCGCGCCGTCGTCGTCAAAAGCAAAACCCGCAAATTCATGCGCCACGCCCGGGTCGTAGCTGACGTTGAGCAAAGCGCTGCCGTAGAGGTAGCTGCCAAACATGTCCATGGTGACAAAGCTGGTGCCGGC
>JANNEX010000655.1:0-7069 GCA_031379155.1 Rubrivivax sp. | reverse complement strand
GCTAAAGCGCCTGAGCCCGGCATTATATCCAGCGCTTATTCGTTTGCAGCGGCTCGGCCCACCCGGCTCACTTGGCCTGCTTGGCCCACTTGGCGTCCTCATGTTCAGTTTCTTCAAGAAGCAGCCGCCGGCGCTGCCCCCCCAATCTTCACCCGAGCCAGCCAAGCCCGTGCCAGCAGCAGCGCCGCGCAGCGGCTGGTTGGGCCGCCTGGCGCTGGGCCTGCGCAAAACCGGCTCGAGCATCGCGCAGGTCTTCACCGGCACACAGATCGACGACGCGCTCTACGAAGAGCTGGAATCCGCGCTGCTCATGGCCGACGCCGGTGTCGCCGCGACGCAGTTTTTGCTGACCGACCTGCGCCGCCGCGTCAAAGAAGCCAAAGCCAACGACCCACAAGCCGTGAAGCTGCTGTTGGCCGACGCGCTCACGGCCCTGCTGCTGCCGCTGCAAAAGTCCCTGGTGATTGGCGACGCGAGCCCCACGGTGATCATGGTCACTGGCGTCAACGGCGCTGGCAAGACCACCAGCATTGGCAAGCTAACGCGCCACTTGGCTGACTCTGAGCACAAGGTGCTGCTGGCCGCCGCCGACACCTTTCGTGCCGCCGCGCGTGAGCAGTTGGCCGCCTGGGCGGGGCGCAACCAGGTCGAGATCATCAGCCAGGAAGGTGGCGACCCGGCCGCAGTGAGCTTCGATGCCGTGGCCGCTGGCCGTGCACGGGGTTGCGACGTGGTGATTGCCGACACGGCCGGCCGCCTGCCGACACAAACCCACCTCATGGATGAGTTGAAAAAAATCCAGCGAGTGATTGCCAAGGCGCAAGTCGGCGCGCCGCATGAAGTGCTGCTGGTGGTGGACGGCAACACGGGCCAAAACGCGCTGACCCAGGTCATGGCTTTTGATGCGGCGCTGGGCCTCACCGGCCTCATCGTCACCAAGCTGGACGGCACCGCCAAGGGCGGCGTGCTGGCGGCCATTGCGCGCTGGGGGGCCGAGCGTGAGTCCGGCAAAGGCCCGGTGCCGGTCTACTTCATCGGCATTGGCGAAAAACTGGAAGACTTGCAGACCTTTGATGCGCGTGAATTTGCGCAGGCTCTGTTGGGCTAACGTGGGCTGGCGCGGCGTGGAATCAACGCAGGTCCGCCGGCTCAAGCTCGTCGTAAAAGCCCGAAGGCACGGGCTCCATCGAAGCGTCAAAGGCGCCTTCCGCCGCAGCGCGGTCACCATCGGCCAGCACTTCTGACATCTCGGCCACGGGGATCAGCGGCATTGGGCGCGAACTGGTGGGTTTGATGCCCGCCGCTGCCGGGCCAATGACATGGGTCATGGCGGTGCGCACTTCAGCGGCCGAGGGCAGCGCGCCTTCGCGCCACACGTGCACATGGATGTTGGCCGCGCGCATGACACGCGCCATGCGTTCATGGCGGCGGCGGCTGCGTTCGCTCTCGGTCGCTGGGCGGATGTCGACCACTGCCAACACACGCGAGCCGGCGTCACACAGCAGCAAGTCGGCGCTGAGCGCGCCCACACGCTGCATCCACTCGTTGTAAGAGTGGCGCGCTGGCACGCGGATAAAGCGCGACAGCGGCACCTGGCCCAAGATCAGATAGCCCGGCATCGAGCGCTTGAGCAAGTCGTAAGCCTGGCGCTCGGTGATGGTCAGCACACGCGCGGCTTCGGGCGGCCAAGCGGCCACGGTGTCCAGCGCCTCGCGCTTTTCGCGGCGCACGCGGTTGCTGGTGCGTTGGCGCATGCGAAAGACCAGCCAGGTCAGCAACAGCAGGGCCGCTGCGGGCAAGGCAAACGAAGCAAATGAGGGCAAAACTTCCATGGGCAACAAAGAAAGCGCTGTCAGCGCGATGGGCCCAAAAGGGCGAACCCCGAAGATCGGTCATTGGCGAGCTGCGATCAACCGTCGCAGCGACAAGAAACGTATCCAGGCGTTAATGGATGGCCGGGGCAAACCCTGATCGTGAGGGATTTCCCATTCCGCCGCACGGGAAAGCTGAGGTCCTGGGCTTGGCGGGGCTCAGCGCGGCATGCCCGGCATGCCACCGCCGCCCATGCGCTTCATCATTTTCATGAGGCCGCCGCCCTTCATCTTTTTCATCATGCCCTGCATCTGGTCAAACTGGTTGAGCAGCCGGTTGACCTCTTGCACCTGCACGCCCGAGCCAGTGGCAATGCGCCTCTTGCGGCTGGCCTTGATGAGTTCGGGCTTGCGCCGCTCCAGCGCCGTCATGGCGTTGATGATGCCTTCCATGCGCCGCACGTCGCGCTCGGCGCGGTCCATGTCGGCGCCGGCCGCTTTGGCCGTCAGCTGGCTGGGCAGCTTGTCCATCAGGCTGGACAGGCCGCCCATCTTTTTCATCTGGCTGATCTGCGACAGGAAGTCGTTCAGATCAAAGCCGCTGCCCGACTTGAGCTTGTCGGCCAACTTCTGCGCGGCCTGGACATCAACGCCCTTTTGCACCTCTTCGACCAGGGCCACGATGTCGCCCATGCCCAGCACGCGGCCGGCATGGCGGTCGGCGTCAAAGACTTCCAGGCCGTCGATCTTTTCCGACACGCCGGCAAACTTGATCGGCGCGCCGGTGATCTGGCGCACCGACAGCGCCGCGCCGCCGCGTGAATCACCGTCGAGCTTGGTCAGCACCACGCCGGTGATGGGCAATGCGTCCTTGAAGGCCTTGGCGGTGTTGACGGCGTCCTGGCCTTGCATGGCGTCGACCACGAACAAGGTCTCGACCGGGTTCAGCGCCGCGTGCAGCGCGCTGATCTCGGCCATCAGCGCTTCGTCGATGCCCAGGCGGCCGGCGGTGTCGACCAGCAGCACGTCAAAGTAGTGGCGCTTGGCGTAGTCCAGCGCGGCCAGCGCAATTTCCAGCGGCTTTTGTTCGGGCGACGACGGGAACCACTCGGCGCCGGCTTGCGCAGTCACGGTCTTGAGCTGCTCGATGGCCGCCGGCCGGTAGACGTCAGCCGACACCGTCAGCACTTTTTTCTTGCGCTTGGTGATCAGGTGTTTGGCCAGCTTGGCCGTGGTCGTGGTCTTGCCCGCGCCTTGCAAGCCGGCCATCAGAATCACGGCAGGAGGCTGTGCGGCCAGGTTGATGTCGGCCACACCTTGCCCCATCGTGGCGGCCAATTCCTTGTGCACGATGCCCACCAGCGCCTGGCCGGGGTTCAAAGAGCCGGCCACTTCCTGGCCCAGCGCTTTTTCTTTCACGCGGGCGATGAAGTCGCGCACCACGGGCAAGGCCACGTCGGCTTCGAGCAAGGCCATGCGCACTTCGCGCAGCATGTCTTGCACGTTGCTTTCGGTGATGCGCGCTTGGCCGCGCATCGTCTTGACCATCCTGGACAGGCGGTCGGTGAGGGTGGTGGCCATGGGGGTCGCCGTCGGCCGTGGCGGCGCGCGCGGTCAGTACACTGTGATGCATGATTCTATCGACGGCCTCCCCCTTGCTCGCACCCGGCGGCGGCGCCTTGCTGGTGGGCGTGGCCGTGTTGCTGTATGCGCTGGCAGCGCTGCCGTTGGCGGCGCTGCGCCGCTTTGCACCGGCTGCACTCTTGGGCGGCTTTGTGCTGCATGCGCTTTTGCTGGTCATCGACATCGGCGGCCTGGGTCAGACCACGCCTGGCGCGCGACTGGGCTTTGGCCTCGTGCTGTCGATGACGGTGTGGCTGGTGATTGCTGTCTACACCGTCGAAAGCCGCCTGCTGCCCTTGCCCGCCGTGCGCCAATGGCTAGGCCTGACCGGTGTGGCGGCGGTGCTGGTGGCCGCGCTCTTCCCTGGGGAAGCCAGGGTCCTGCACTCGGCCTGGGCGCCGCTGCACTTTGCGCTGGGTGTGGCTTCTTACGGCCTCTTTGGCGCTGCCGTGCTGCACGCGGTGATGCTGGACGCGGCTGAACGCAGGCTGCGTGCCACGGCCACAGGCGCATCCCCGGGCATGCCGCTGCTCCAATTGGAGAAGCTGACTTTCCGTTTTGTGCAGGCTGGTTTTGCCACCCTCACCGCCACGCTGGTGCTAGGCCTTGCCACCACCGTGCAATGGCGCTGGGGCGACCACAAGATGGTGTTTTCGCTGCTCGCCTGGGCGGTGTTTGCGGCGTTGTTGCTGGGCCGCTGGCAGCGTGGCTGGCGTGGCCGGCGCGCCACGCGCGGTTTGTACCTGGGGGCTGCGCTGCTGCTGCTGGCCTACGTGGGTTCGCGCTTCGTGCTTGAAGTCTTGCTGGGCCGCAGTGTCTAGATGTCGAAAAGAACTAACGCTGAAATGGTGGAGACAAGTTGATGAAATACCTGCTGCTGCTGGCGCTCATTGCGGGTCTGGCCTGGTGGGCCTTTGGCCGCCGCCGTGGCGCGCCGCCGCTGGCCTCCAAGCCCGGCGCCGCCGACAAGGCTTCCGGCAAATCAACCCACAAGCCGCAAGCCATGCTGGCCTGCGCCCACTGCGGCGTGCATCTGCCTGCGGCCGACGTGCTGGCCGACGCCACTGGGCGCCCTTTTTGCAGCGAGGCCCACCGCCTGGCGGGCCCAGGCTGATGGCGCTGGTGGCGCTGGTGGCGCTGGCGGCGCTGATATCCAGGCGCTGACCCCCAGCCATGGAAGCCCGCGAAGCTGAGCGCCGCCGCGCTGACCGGCGCAGCAATGACCGCCGCCTGCCGCAAGGCCGCCGCCAGGGCGACCGCACTGATGACAGCGACACTGCGTTTGACCCCGGCTGGCTGGCCTCGGGCGACCTGCCCAGCGACAGCCGTTTCATCGACCGCCAAGCGCTGCGGCTGAGCCACTCGCAAGACACCGCCTTTGTGCGCGTCTACCGCACCTACGCCGCCGCGCGCGCCGTGGTGGGGGTGGGCCTCGTGGTCGTGCACGGCGCCAGCACCTTGGGCGGCTTTCGTGCGTCGGAATGGATGGTATTGCTGGCGCTGGCCTATGCGGTGCAGGCCATCACGCTGTGGCTGTTGCCGCGCTTCGGTGCGCTGTCGCGGCCGCAGACGCAGACCCAGCAGCGCCGCCGTCAGTGGCTGGCCACGATCGGTGTTGACCTGCTGGCCTTCACGCTGCTGCACCTGCTTGACCGCGGCGCTTCATTCAACTATGCCGCCTTGCTGGTGCTGCCGGTATTGATGGCTGGCGTGCTGACTTCGCGCCTGTTGGCGCTGGGCACGGCTGCGGCCGTGGCTTTGGTGCTGCTGGCAGCGGCCTGGCGCGCCACGCTGGGAGGTGAAGGGCCTGCCTCGATGCTGCAAGCGGGCTTGGCGGGCATGGGCTTGTTCATGATCACCTTGCTTGCCGGTGAGCTGTCGGCGCGGCTGGCGCGTGAAGAGCTGGCCGCACGCGGCAGCCTGGAATTGGCGCGCCAGCAGGCGCAACTCAACCGCCTGGTGATTGAAGAGATGGCCGACGGCGTGCTGGTGGTCGACCGCCGTTTGCTGGTGCGCGCGGCCAACCCGGCGGCACGCGCCATGCTGGTCGACCAGGGCCTCAGCCCACCGGCGCCTTTCATGCTCGACCGCAACCCGGCCTGGTTCGTCTTGCACCAGGCAGCCGCCCAGGCGCTAGGCAGCCACCAGTGGCCCGAAGCCGGGCAAGATGTGATGCTGGTCTTTGGTGAAGGCCACACGCGCACCTTGCGCATGCGTGTGCGCTTCATGCGCCGCCGCTCGCCTGAACCCGCCGAGCCCAGCGGCGACGAAGAGCGCAATGCCGAGCCCGCCGCCGTGCTGCTGCTGGAAGACTTGCGCACCTTGCAAGCGCGCATACGCCAGGAAAAGTTGGCCGCCATGGGGCGCATGTCGGCCGGCATTGCACACGAAATCCGCAACCCGCTGGCGGCCATTGCGCAGGCCAACGCGCTGCTGATGGAGGATGACTTGGCCCCGGCTCAACACAGGCTAACGTCCATGGTGGCTGACAACGTGGAACGCCTCAAACGCCTGGTCGACGATGTCATGGAGGTGGCCCCTGGCGCCGCGTCGACGACAAGCACGGTGGACGCCCCGGCGCTGGTGGCGCGCACGGTGCAAGAGTGGGCGCGCACCGTGCAGTTGGCGCTGGCGCCCCAAGGGGCGCAGGGGGCGCAAGGCGCCGACAGCCGCCTGCGCATTGAAATCAAGCCCGACGCGGTGGGCGTGAGCTTCGACGCCGAACACCTGCGCCGCGTGCTGGTCAACTTGCTGGACAACGCGCACCGCCATGCCAGCGCTGCGGCTGGCGCCATCTTCTTGCGCCTGGCCGTGCGTGACGAGCAGTGGCTGTGGCTGTCGGTGCTCAGCGACGGCGCGCCGATTGCGCCTGAGGTCGAGCGGCGCCTGTTCGAGCCCTTCTTCAGCACACGCAGTCGCGGCTCGGGCCTGGGCTTGTATATTTGCCGCGAGCTGTGCGAACGCTATGGCGCCAGCATCGAGTACCGCCCGCGCCCGGCTGCCGAGAGGCTGCGCAACGAGTTTGTCGTCAGCCTGCGCCGCGCACCCTTGCCGCTCACTCTGTAGGCCGGCGACTTGCTTGAATCACCCAACACGCCCAGCACCTTGACTGCCACCCCCAACCCCCGCCTGCTGGTCGTCGACGACGAACCCGACCTGCGCACCTTGTATGAACTGACGCTGCTGCGCGAAGGCTACGACGTGGAGAGTGCGGGTTCGGTTGAAGAGGCCTGGGCGCTGCTGCAACTGGGCGCTGTGGGTGGCTTTCAACTGGTCATCACCGACATGCGTCTGCCTGACGGCACGGGGCTCGAACTGCTGCACCGCATTGATGCTGCAGGGCGCGGTGAAAGGGCGGTGGTCATCACGGCCTACGGCTCACCCGAGAACGCGGTTGAAGCGCTCAAGGCCGGTGCCTATGACTACCTGACCAAGCCGGTGGACCTGCGCCAGTTTCGCGCCGTCGTGGCCTCGGCTTTGGGGCGCGTGCCGGGTGCCACGGCCACGACAGCGCCTGCTGCCACAGCGGGCTCAGCGGCCCTGCGTGGTGCGTCGCCCAAGCGCACCGCGCTAGAGCGTTTGCTGGGCGAGTCTGCGGCCATGCAACAAGTGCGTGGCCTGGTCGAGAAGGTGGC
>JANNEX010000617.1:0-2214 GCA_031379155.1 Rubrivivax sp. | reverse complement strand
GCTTGCGCGGGTGTGCTGCCCAGGCTTTGCGCGGCTTCTTCCAGTTGCACGTCAAAGCCGCGCATGGCCGCCAGCGTGCCGATGTAGATGTAGGCGTAGTAGGTGAAGGTCATGACCGTGATGAGCCCCGGCCAGCCGTAGAAACTGGGCAGCGCAAAACCCAGGTCGGCCAGGCTGCGCGTGACCAGGCCGTTGTTGCCCACCATCATGAGCCAGGTCTGCGCGGCAATGACTTCTGGCACCACCAGCGTGACCAACGGCAGGATGGCGACGATGCCCTTGCCGGCAAAGTCAAGACGCGCCGTGAACCAGGCCAGCGGCACGCCGATGAGCAGCGAAAACAGCGTCACCACGGCGCCCAGGATGAGGGTGTTGATCACCGCCTGGCCGTACTTGGGCTCGGCCATGACCAGGGCCCAGCCCGACGTGTCGCCACGGCCCAGGCTGCCCAGCAAAACCTTGGCCAGAGGCAGCAGCAAAAACACGCCCAGCAGCAGCAACGCCAGCAGGGTCAGCCAGGTCCAGGGTGAACGCAGCGACAGCGGGCTTTTCATGGCGCCAGCAGCAGCGTGGTGGCGGGGTCTGGCTGCAGCGACACGGTGTCGCCCACGGCATGCGTGTCGTGGGCTACGCCGTGGCAATCGACTTGCAGGATGTGGGCGGCCTGGCCCGGCGTGGTGGCTGGCAGGAGCACGCGATAGCTCGTCTTGTCGCCCAGGTAGTGGCGGCTTTGCACAAGGCCAGAAATCGCGCCAGCCAGCGCGCCTGCGCGGCACTCGCCCAGGGTGATGGTCTCAGGCCTGGCCATCAGCAAGGCCGGCCCCGCAGGCAGGGCCGCTGGCGCACGTACAGTGATTGAGATGCCGCCCACCATCAACGTTAGGCTGCCACCGGCAGCCACCGCCGCAGGCAGGACGACGGGCAGCAAGTTGGCCGCGCCGACAAAGTCAGCCACATAGGCGCTGGCCGGTTCACGGTAGACCTGGGCAGGCGTGCCCACTTGTTCCAGCCGGCCACGGTTCATGACGCCGATGCGGTGCGACAGTGCCAGCGCTTCGTCCTGGTCGTGGGTGACAAAGACGGTGGTGATGCCGGCTTCGGCTTGCAGTTCTGCAATCGTCTGGCGCACCTGCAAGCGCAGCTTGGCGTCCAGGTTGGACAGCGGCTCGTCCATCAGCAGCACCTGCGGCTGTATGACCAGCGCGCGCGCCAGCGCCACCCGCTGGCGCTGGCCACCCGACAGCGCCGCAGGCAGGCGCGGCGCCAGGCCAGACAGGCCCACCCGTTCCAGCGCCTGGCCCACTTTCTGGGTGATGCTGAGGCTGTCTTGGCGGCGCGCGCGCAAGCCGTAAGCCACGTTGTCAAACACGGTCTTGTCGGGGAACAGCGCGTAGTCCTGGAACACCAGGCCAATGTCACGTTGGTGCGGTGGTGTGGCGGTGATGTCGCGCTGGCCAAAGTGGATGCGCCCAGCGCTGGCCCGCACAAAGCCGGCCAAGGTGCGCAGCAGCGTCGTCTTGCCGCAGCCGCTGGGCCCCAGCAGGGTGAAAAAGCAGCCGGCTTCGATGTCCAGGTTCAAGCCGTCAATGACCGGCTGGCCAGCGTAGCTCACGCTCAAGTTCTGGATGTGGATGCCCATGGGTGGCTTTGTCTCAATGCATGGCTTGTTGGATGAGGGCCAGCACTTGGGCATGGCGGCGTGCGTCGCCGGCGGCCAGAATTTGCGGCCCGCTGGCCAGCGTCAGCGGCTGGCCTTGCCAGTCGGTGATGACGCCGCCCGCGCCTTCAATCAAGGGCACAAAAGGCGCGTAGTCCCAGACCTTCAGGCTGCTGTCGATGGCGACATCAGTGCGGCCTGCGGCGAGCAAGCCGTAGCTCATGCAACAGCCGCCATAGATGCGCCAGGCGGTGGCCTTGCGCAGGGCATTCAGGGCCAAAGTTTCTGCGGCGTTCAGGAAGTCGGGGTTGCTGTTGCTGAGGATGGCTTGGCGCAGGTCTTGGCATGGGCGTGTGCGCAAGGCTGTGCCGCCCAGCGTACTGGCGCGGCCAAGCACACCTTCATAGCGCTGCATCGTCATGGGCAGATGCATGAGGCCCAGCACCGGCTTTTGGCCCACCGCCAGCGCGATGAGGGTGCCGAAGACTGGCACGCCGGCAATGAAAGGCGCAGTGCCGTCGATGGGGTCCAGCACCCACACCACGTCGGCCTGCGCG
>JANNEX010000602.1:0-7067 GCA_031379155.1 Rubrivivax sp. | reverse complement strand
GCCTGACCGGCTGCGGCTACAACACCTTTCAAAGCACTGACGAGCAGATCAAGGCGGCTTGGGCCGAGGTCATCAACCAGTACCAGCGCCGTGCGGACCTGATTCCCAACCTCGTCAACACCGTCAAAGGCGAGGCCAAGTTTGAGCAGGACACTTTGACCCGGGTGATCGAAGCGCGCGCCAAGGCCACCTCGATCCAGGCCACCCCGGAGCTCATCAACGACCCTGCGGCATTCGCCAAATTCCAGCAGGCGCAAAGTCAACTGACGGGCGCGCTGTCGCGCTTGATGGTGGTGGCTGAACAGTACCCGAACCTGAGGGCCAACCAGGGCTTCCGCGACTTGTCGGCGCAACTGGAAAGCACCGAGAACCGCATCACGGTGGCGCGCAACCGCACCATCACGTCGGTTCAAGCCTACAACGTGACGGTGCGGTCGTTTCCGTCCAACCTGACGGCGATGGTCTTCGGCTACAAGGAAAAGCCGAGCTTCACCGTCGACAACGAAAAGGACATCGCCAAGCCGCCCAGTGTGGTCTTCGACACCGCACCCGCCAAGCCCGCTGGCGCCGGGTCGGGGGCGGGCAAGTGATGGCAGACACAGTCTGCGGCGGGCTTGTGCGGGTTGGCAAGGCGCTGCTGTTTGTCACTCTGGCGGGCTGCTTGGCGCTGGCCGCAGCGCAAATGCCGGTGCCTGTGCCTGTGCCCGCGCTGACAGGGCATGTGATCGACCAGACCGGCACACTGACTGCGGAGCAGAAGGCCGCGCTGGAACAAACGCTGAGCGCCTTCGAGGCGCGCAAAGGCAGCCAGCTGGCGGTGCTGATGGTCGCTTCTTCAGCCCCTGAAGAAATCGAGCAATACGCCTTGCGCGTGGCCGAGCAGTGGAAGCTGGGGCGCAAGAAGATCGATGACGGCGCCATCCTCGTCGTGGCCAAGAACGACCGCGCAATGCGCATCGAAGTGGGCTATGGCCTGGAAGGCGCGCTGAACGACCTGACCAGCAAACGCATCATCAGCGAGACCATCCTGCCGCGCTTCAAGGGCCAGGACTTTTACGGCGGCATCACGGCTGGTGTCGAACAAATCATCCGCGTCGTTGACGGCGAGCCCTTGCCCGCGCCGCGCGCGCGGCCCAGCCAGGGCATTGCTGATGTTCAGCAAGTCGCGCCCATGCTGTTCATTCTGGCGCTGGCCGTGGGCGGCGTGCTGCGCGCCACGCTGGGCAAGGTGCCCGGCTCGTTGGTGACCGGCGGCGTGGTGGCGGTGATTGCCTGGTTCGTGATCGGTGCCCTCTCAATGGCGCTGGTGGCCGGCGTGGTGGCGCTCTTCGTCACCTTGCTGGGTGGCGGCATGCTCGGTCGCGGGCTGGTTGGCTACTACGGCGGCGGGGGCCGGGGCGGTGGCGGTCATGGCGGCGGTGGGTTCGGTGGCGGCGGTGGCGGCTTCGGTGGCGGCGGCGCGTCGGGGAGGTGGTAACCATGAAGCTGCAACGCATCGTGAAACACCTGCTGGTGACCAACGGGCAAGTGAGCCGGACCTTTGGCCGCGCCAGCTTGAACAAGATCGAAGCGGCCATCAAGGCCAGCGAAGCCGAGCACACCGGCGAGATCCGATTCGCGGTTGAAGGGGGACTGGACGGCGCGCCGCTGTTCAAGGGGCAGTCAGCCCGAGAGCGTGCGATAGAGCTCTTCTCGCAACTGCGTGTCTGGGACACCCAGCACAACACCGGCGTGCTGATCTACCTGCTGCTGGCGGACCGGGCCGTGGAGATCGTGGCCGACCGCGGCATCCACGCCAAAGTGGATGCGCAGGAATGGAGCAAGGTCTGCCGCCAGATGGAAGCCGCCTTCAGGCAGTCGAACTTCGAGGCTGGCGTGCTCAGTGGCGTGCAAGCTGTGACGCGGCATCTGAACCAGCACTTTCCCTTTGACCGCCAAGACAGGAATGAACTGCCGGACAAGCCGGTGGTGCTGTAAGGACGCGGATCCGAAATCGCACGCTGACCTCTGATCAACAACGCAGTCAACTTTGCAAACCAGGAACACATCATGGAACACACATCGGTTCAGCAGCACGCCGTGGTCGCCGTTTTCACGCGCCATCAGGACGCCGAAGCGGCGGTCCGAAAACTCGCCAGCGGCGGCTTCGACATGACGCACTACAGCATCGTCGGGCAGGGCTTCCACTCTGAAGAAAAAGTGGTCGGCTTCTACAACATGGGCGACCGCATCAAGTTCTGGGGCAAGAACGGCGCTTTTTGGGGAGGCCTTTGGAGCCTGTTCTTCGGCGGCATCTTCCTGACCATTCCCATGGTCGGGCCGGTCATGGTGCTGGGCCACCTGGCGGCGATGGTCGTTGCTGCGGTCGAGGGCGCCATCATCTTCGGTGGCCTGAGCGCGCTTGGCGCCGCGCTCTTCAGCATCGGCATTCCAAAGGACAGCGTGATCGAGTACGAGCAGGCCGTGAAGACCGACGGGTTCCTGGTCGTGGCCCATGGCTCGGCGGATGAGATGGCGCGGTCGAAGGCGATTTTGCAGGCCAGCAATCCGGCGCGTGTAGACGTGCACGAAAACGTCAAGGCCCAGGCTTCAGACCCGCGCCAGGCAGCGGCCAAGATGGACGAGGCCACGGCCGTTCGGTGACCTCGCCAACTCGGCGGACGACACACAGAGTCATGCCGCGAACAAGCCGTCAGGCGGCCATCAGCACTGAACGTTTGAACGCCGCCGCATCCGGATCAATGGCAAGACCAAGAGGAGAAACAGCCATGCTCAACATCAAGGTCGTGAGTTGGTCGCTCGGGCTCTTCACTGCCATCAGCTTCGTGCTGTGCGTGGTCTACGGCCTGGTCGTGCCACCAAGTTTGCACATGGCAGCTTTCCTGGAGATGGTCTTGCCGGCCTTCAAGTGGCTGACCTTCTGGGGCTTCTGGCTCGGGCTGGTTGAGAGTTTTCTCTACGGGGCTTATGCCGGACTTGTGTTCGTGCCCATCCACAACTTTCTCGCCCGCCGCTTCAGTGGGCCGGGCCCGCGTGAATGACGCAGGCCAAGGCTTCAGGTCGGCGGGCACGATCACGCAAAGCCACTGAAACGGCTGCAGAAACTGCCGCAAAAACCGCCGCAAAAACCGCCGCAAACACAGCCGCAAACGCAGCCGCAAACGCAGCCGCAAGAACCGACGGCTTACGGCCAGTCCAAGTGGCCTGGCTGGCGGGTTCCGTCTTCATTGTCTCGGCCGGCTATGGGGCGCTGTTGCCGGTGCTGCCGGGTTGGCTGGTCTCGATGATGAGCGGCGCCAATACCGCTGAAGTCGGGCGTCATGTTGGCTTTCTCAGCGGCATGTATGCAGCCGGCGTGCTGCTGGGGGCGCCCTTGTGGGGCGTCGTCTCGGATCGCTTCGGGCGGGCTCGCATCCTTATCCTCGGGCTGGTCGGCTATATCGCCAGCCTGCTGCTGCTGCTGATCCCGGCCCTGGCCAACCTGTGGGGCCTGTACATGTTGCGGGCCACGACCGGCTTTTTTGTTGCTGCCGTGGTCCCGGTGGTCGCGGCGCTCGTTGCCGAACACACGCCCGAGAAACAGCGCGCCCGGCGTTTTGCGTGGTTGGGGGCAATGTCGCTGCTGGGCTTCCTGTTCGGCCCGAGCTTGAGCGCAGCAGGCGGTGAAGTCGGGCCCTGGCTGGCTGACGCAGCGCGTGCTGCTGCGCCATCCCCGGCCCCGCCCGAGCAGGCCGCGCAGGCCGCGCAGGCCGCGCTGGTGCTGTCGGCTGTGCTCGGCGGGATGATGATGCTCGGGCTGGCCTGGACATTGCCCGCGTCGCTTGACGCCCACACGAGCGTTCAAGGCAAGCCAGTGGCTGCCGTGCAAGGCCATCCTGCCGCGCTGCTGTGGCTGAGCGGCATGGTGATGTTCGTACTGGCCGGCTTCGAGCTGGGCATCGTGCTGCTGGGGCAGCAGTCTTCAGGACAGTCGTCTCGCCAGGCGGCGATCATGCTTGCCGAATGCAGCCTGGTGATGTTGCTGATCAACGCGCTGCTCTTTGTCACGTCGCTGCTGGATAAGGTCGCGCCACGCGTCCTGATAGGCGCGGGGCTGCTGCTGGCGACCATTGGCTTGGCGGTGCTGGCCGCCGATCGCTCCGACGCCTGGATGTACCTGGGCGTCAGTCTCACCTCGGCCGGCACGGGCTTGGTGCTGCCCGTCATCGCTTATCTGGCAGCGGGTGCTTCGCCGCACAAGCTGGGCCTGGTGATGGGCGGGTTGGCGGCAGCGTCCGGCCTCGGCCAGACGCTGGGCGCGGCGGCGGGCGGCTGGCTCTTTGGGGCACAGGCACACCTCAGCTTCGGCTGGCTGGCTCTGCCGCGTGTGTTGATGCTGGGGCTTTTGCTGACACGACCGCGCAGGTGGCCAGCCAGTGCAGGCGCAGTGGTGACACGCCGGCGGTCGATTGGCCATCGCCCCGACGGTGAGGCATCTTCATGAACCCGTCGGGCCGCCCCGAACCGGCCCTGCGTGCTGCAACGAACAGACGGTTCATGGCCTAACGCGCACTGCCAGCATCGCATCCACCCACAAGGAACTCGCATGGCCTACCAAAGCGTCAACCCCAACGACGGCTAAGTGCTCATGAGCTTCGAGCATTTGACGCCGGCGCAGTTGGAGCAATCTCTGGCGGCGGCGCAGGGCGGCATGGGCGACCAGGACGACACGGTGGTGCTGCCGCTGCACACGCCGCAGCGCCGCGTCACCGGCAGCCGCAGGGTGAGCACGGTGAGGGTCTCGATGCAAGACGGCGCCGACAGCGCAGCGCTCAAGGCCAGCCTGCGCCAACTGCTTCGCGAACGCCGCAAAGTGGCCGACAACGACAACGACAACGACAACGACAACGACAGCGACAGCGACGACGACAACTTCAACATCTTCGACACCCAGCAGTTGGCCGACACCTTGAACAGCACCCTGGGCGTGCTGACCCGCCTGCTCAGCGCCGTGGCGGCAAGAGCCTGTGGTGGGCGGTTAGGCGTCGCTGCGGCGTGAACACTGATCCATATCAACGCCGACCCCGTTTCGGTGTCCTACCGTACAGACGGATGCTGGCCAGCGTCCTAGCCTGTACCCGGTTCTGCCCCTAGGAGATCAGCCGCCATGAACCCGACCGCCCGCCACGCCCCCTCACTGCCTTTGAAGGCTGCGGCGGCTCAGGCTCCCACACTCGCAGGCGTGAAAGGCAGGCTTGGTCTGGGCCTGCTGACGGCGCTGGTGGTGGGCTCCATCATCGGCAGCGGCATCTTTGGCCTGCCGCAGAACATGGCCGCCGGTGCGGGCGCTGGGGCCATCATCATCGGCTGGGGCATCACCGGCGTCGGCATGCTGATGCTGGCCTTCACCTACCAGATGCTGGCGCTGCGCAAGCCCGCGCTGGACAACGGCGTGTACGCCTATGCACGCGCGCTGTCGGGCGAATACGTCGGCTTCAATGCCGCCTGGGGCTACTGGGTCAGCGCCTGGATCGGCAACGTCGGTTACCTGGTGGCGGCATTTGGCGCGCTGGGCTATTTCTTCCCGGCCTTTGGCGAAGGCAACACGCCCGCAGCCGTGCTGGGCGCGTCGGTGGTGGTGTGGGTGGTGCACGCCATGGTGCTGCGTGGCATCCAGGGTGCGGCGGTTCTGAATGCCGTGGTCACGCTGGCCAAGGTGGTGCCGCTGCTGCTGTTCATCGTGCTGGTGGCGATGGCGTTTCAAGTCAGCACCTTCAAGCTCGACTTCTGGGGCGCGTCCTCACCCGCACTGGGCTCGGTCCTTGACCAGGTGCGCAGCACCATGCTCGTCACGGTGTGGGTGTTCATCGGCATCGAAGGCGCCAGCGTGTATTCGGCGCGCGCTACCAACCGCGCCGACGTAGGGCGGGCCACCGTCATTGGCTTCGTCTTTTGCCTGGTTTTGCTGATGGGCGTGTCGATGTTGTCGCTGGGCATTGCAGCGCAGCCTGAACTGGCAGCGATGAAGAACCCGTCGATGGCGCCGGTGCTGGAGCGTGTGGTGGGCAGCTGGGGCGCCGTGCTGGTCTACATCGGGTTGATCGTGTCCGTGGGCGGCGGCTTCCTGGCCTGGATGCTGCTGGCCGCCGAGTCTTTGTTCACGCCCGCCACGGGCGGCGTGATGCCTGCATCACTGGGTCAACAAAACGCCAAGGGCGTGCCAGCCAATGCGCTGTGGCTGACCAACGGCATGGTGCAGCTGTTCCTGATCGTCACGCTGTGGTCCAAGGCTTCGTACCTGGCGCTGATCTCGCTGTCGACCGCCATGATCCTGATCCCCTATCTCTTCAGTGCCTGTTATGGCCTGAAGCTGGCGTGGACGGGTGAAGGCCAAGAAGCAGACAAGCGCAGCGCTCGCTGGGCCATCGGTTTCACCGCGCTGGCCACCCTCTATGGCCTGTGGTTGCTCTACGCTGCAGGGCTGAAGTACCTGCTGCTGAGCGCGCTGCTTTACGCGCCGGGTGCTGCGGTCTATCTGCTGGCCAAAAAGCAGCGCGCGCAGCGTCCGTTCAGTGGCGCTGAATGGGCGGTGCTGGCGGGCCTGTTGCTGTTGGCCGCAGCGTCTGCGGCCATGCTGGCCAGTGGCAGGTTGGCCTTGTGATGGGCCAACTCAAGACTGCGGGTCTGCACTCTGAAGTCGGCCGCCTGCGCAAGGTCATCGTCTGTCGCCCCGGCCTGGCGCAGAAGCGGCTGACACCAGCCAATTGCCATGAGCTGCTGTTTGACGATGTGCTGTGGGTGGCGCGCGCCCGCAACGACCACGACGCTTTCAGCGCCGCCATGAAAGAGCGCGACATCGCCGTGCTGGAACTGCACGACTTGCTGGCCGATACCGTGGCCCTGCCGGCGGCACGCGAATGGCTGCTCAGCCGCAAGCTGGGCCCCAACTTGGTCGACGCGGAAACCGCCGCCCAGTTGCGCCCCTGGCTGGAGGCCCTGTCGCCGGCCAAGCTGGCCGAGCACTTGATTGGCGGCGTCGCGCGTGCCGAGGTCTCCTTCGATGCCCACGGTTTGCTGGGCCTGTTCTC
>JANNEX010000582.1:0-4735 GCA_031379155.1 Rubrivivax sp. | reverse complement strand
GCCGGCAACCGACATGTCCGCCAACATGCCAGCCAGGGCCGACAGCCGGTGCGCGCCCTCGGCGCCCAGCGTCGCCGCTTGGCTCAGTGCGCCGTCTTCGCCTATGAAGTAGTGCCAGTCGGCGCCCGACGCCCACTCTGGTCCCATGTGCAGCGTGAGCGCGTTGTTGGCAAAGCGACCACGGCTGAAGGCCTGCCGCGCTCGCACCAGACCACTGTCGAGGGCGCGGCTGCGCAGCTTGAATTCGGCGCCTAACAACGCGTCTTGTGCACTGCTGGCCGTCAGTTGTTCGGTCAAGGTTTGCAGCGCGCTGTCGCGGCCCACGTCCAACGCGGTGGCGAAAGCCTGGGTGGCCGACTGGATCGACTCGGGCCAACGCTGCGCCTGGGCCAGCGCCTGCTGCAAGGCCAGAGCGGTGGTGTGGTGGCTGCTGGATGCATTCAGCCGCCGTGGCAGCAGGTGCTTGACCAGGGCCTGCGCGGCCTCGGCGCCGTCTTGGCGAAAGACCTCGATCACGGCGCGTGCGTCAGAGATGCTCTCGGCGCTGAGCAGCAGCAGCCGGTCGGCGGCGCGCGCTGCGGCATTGTTGCCGTCGCTGAGCAAATGCGCCGTGTAGGGCGAGACCAGACAGTGCGTGACTTCATGCACCAGCACTGCCGCCAGTTGCAGTTGCGTGCTGGCCAACTCGGTGCCAGCCAGCGGCGCGCGCAGGCCGGCCACGCGGCAGCTGAAGCTGCCGTCGGCCAGCGGCGCCACACGCGCGCTGGCCGTGGCACCGGCGGCGCTGAGGTGGATCTCGACTTCGCTGCGCCCTTCACTCAGGTAGCGCGCGTAGAGCTGCGGCAGCAGTTCGGCAGCGCCATCGGGGGACGCGCCGCTTCGCTGCGCTGCCAGCGCGCCTGCGCTGTTCAAGCACAAGGCTAACGCGCAAAAGATGCGCCATGGGTGGCTGAAAAGTCGGGCAGGCTGGCTGGGTGACACGCGCGTCTCCTGGTGGCGCAGACCAGGGCGGGCGTTGGCAACACAACAGGGGCCAGGCAGGGGCCGGCAAGGGACAAAGAGCCAGGCCGCATCAAGGTCTTACGTGCCTGGCATCGTGTGCCGATGCGGTATGCACCATGGCCAAAAAAGAGGGCCCTTGCGGGCCCATCTTTGTGGGTGCTTGATTGGCGGCTGGTTGGAACCTGCCCGTCTACATGCGGCCCTTCCACGGCACCAACTTGCGTTCAACCCAGCGCATGAACATGTCGAACAAGTAGGCCACCACACCGATGACGATGATGCCCATGATGACGATGTCGGTGCGCAAGAAGTTGGACGCGTTGAGCACCATCTGCCCCAGCCCTACGTTGGCCGCCACCATCTCGGCGGCCACCAGCGTGGTCCAGCCAAAGCCGATGGCAATGCGCATACCCACCAGCACTTCGGGCAAGGCCGAAGGCAGCACCACATGGCGCACCACCTGGGCGTAGCTGGCGCCCATGGAATAGGCGGCGTTGATCTGCTCCTGACTGGCGCTTTTCATGCCCGAACGTGCGGCCAGTGCCAGCGGCGCAAAACAGGCCAGGTATATGAGCAGCACTTTGGGCATTTCATCAATGCCAAACCAGATGATGATGAGCGGCAAATAGGCCAGTGGTGGCAGCGGGCGGTAGAACTCAATGGGTGGATCGAAAATGCCACGCACCACGCGGCTCATGCCCATGGCAATGCCCACTGGCACCGCAGTCAAAAAGGCCAGCCAGAAGGCGGCAGAGACACGCAGGATGCTGGCCAAAAAGTGCTGCCACAGCGGCTTGTCGTTGGCTGTACCAGTCAGGTATTCCATGAACTGCGCAAACACGGCCTGCGGGCTGGGCAGGAACAAGGGCTTGACCCAGCCCATATTGCTGATCAGGGCCCACAGCAGAATCAGGCACACGATGCTGAGCACGCTGATGGCGCCGCTGCTGCCTTCACCGGGCACCTTGAAGCGGCTGGTCTTGAGCGGCGCTGCGGGCAGCGTCTTCACTTCAATTTCAGCGTTAGGCATGGCTGGCTTCTCGGTGATGGACGAGTGACAAGACTTCTTCGCGCAGGCGAATGAAGTTGGGTTCCGACTTGACCTTGCGCGCGTCGCCGTGGGCCAAAAAGTCGCGTGAAAACGGCAGCTCATCAAAGGTGTGCGTGATGCGCCCGGGGCTGGGGCTCATGACGATGAGCCGGGTTGCCAGGAACAGCGCTTCTTCGACTGAATGGGTGATGAAGAACACCATCTTTCCGGTCTTGGCCCAGGCGCTGAGCAAGATCTCTTGCACCTGTTCTCGCGTGAAGGCGTCCAGCGCGCCCATGGGCTCGTCCATCAGCAGCACGGCCGGGTCGTTGGCGAGGGTGCGCGCAATGCCCACGCGCTGCTGCATGCCGCCCGAGAGTTCATACACCGCGCGGTCGGCGTATTTCTCCAGCCCCACCAGGCCCAGTTTTTCTTCGGCGATGCGGCCGCGTTCGGCCCTGCCCACACCGCGCATGCGCAGGCCCAGGGCGACGTTGTCACGCACCGTCAGCCAGGGCATGAGGGCGTGTTTTTGGAACACCACGCCACGCTCGGCGCCGGGCCCCTCTACGGCTTTGCCGTCCAGCAAGATCTGGCCCGTGGACGGTGGCAAAAATCCGGCGATGCAGTTCAGCAGCGTCGTCTTGCCGCAGCCTGACGCACCCAGCGCAACGACAAAGTCGCCGTCGTTCATCTTCAGGTTGACTGGCGCCAGCGCTTGCAGCACGCCGCCTTTGACTTCGTAGTTGACGGTCAGCTCACGGATGTCAAGTGTGGGCATGCGTTTGTCCTGGTTTGATGGGCGTGGCGGGAACAAAAAAGGGGCGGTTGGGCCGCCCCTGCTTGACTGTGTGGTTTGACTGCGTGCTCAGGCCAGATGTTGCCTACTTGGCCATCGCCTTCTTGACGTAGGCGTCGGTGACAAAAGCGCCGTAGTCGGGCTTGACCTCTTGCACACGGCCCTGCTCTTTGAGGAAGTCTGCCGTGCGCGCCATGGCCTTGGCAGCACCGCCGCCCAGCCAGGCCGGCGACAGCTGCTGGTCCAGCGTGGGGAAGGCGTACAGCGCCATCGACGCAGGCACGTCTTTGGCGTCGGCCTTGGTCCACTTGGCGACCGCCTTGACCTGGGGTGAGTCCACCGTCCATTTGGCCACGTTGGCGCGGTATTCGTTGTCGGCCTTGGCCAGCAACTTCACCAGCGTCACCATGAAGGCGTCGTGCTCGGCCGCCCATTTGGCATTCACGATCAGGCCGTCAAAGGTCGGGTAGCCCCTGGCGCCTATGCTGCCCGAACTGGCGATGACTTTGCCATTGCCCTTGATCTTGCTCAGCACTGGGTCCCAGATGAAGGTGGCGTCGATGTCACCGCGTTCCCAGGCCGCCGCAATTTCTGGCGGGCGCATGTTCATGACGTTGACCTTCTTGGTGTCCACACCTTCAAGCTTCATGCCCACCATCAACTGGTAGTGCGCGGTGGACACGAAGGGAGTGGCGACCTTCTTGCCCTTGAGGTCCTTGACGCTGTTGATCTTGGAACCGTTGCGCGCGATAAGCGCCTCGGCGTCGGCAATGTCGTCCAGGATCCAGAACAGCTTGATGTCCTGCCCCTGGCTGGCCGCCGCGGTCAGCGGGCTCGAACCCGCTTCGCCGATCTGCACGTCACCGCTGGCCATTGCCTTGATGACGTCACCACCGCCTCCGAACATGCGCCAGTTGATCTTGTATCCCGTGGCTTTTTCGAGCTCGCCGGTCTCCGCCAGGGAATGCAGCGGTATCAACATGTCCTGGTGGGCAATCGTGACTTCCTTCTTGGATTGCGCGAATGCACCGCCGCAGGCCAGAGCGGCCGCAGCTGCAACACACACCAACTGACGCTTGTTCATCTTCATGGGGTTCTCCTGGTAAAAAAATCTTTGCAAAACGACGGACGCGAGATCACGGGGCGGGCCCAACTGTGGGCCGCGCGCCAGTGCTTCGGAAGGGCCAGCATAGCGGCTGCAATGAAGCCTGTAGCCCCGGAAATACCCTTGGTATGGTGCATCGGCGTCACCTTGGTGCAGGCGCGAAGGTGTCGATCAGCGACGTACGGATGACACGTGCGATCGCCAGGCAATCGCCCTGGGTCAGGGTGAGTGGTAGACGCATGTCGCACAGGCTGCCCAAAACCCGTTCGGCATTTGGCAGGCGCTGTGGACTGCTGAAATAGCGCCAGTGCTGCCAGACACTGGTAAAACCCGTGGGTTCGTCGGCGCCGAACCATTTGATGTGAACGCCGCGTCTGGCGCAGGCGGCCAGGAACCTGGCGATGGCCGGCGCCGGCAGGTCCAGCGAGAACTGGATCGAGCTGGCCACGAATTGCTCCTGGGGCGCGCGTTCGGGGACCTTGAGCCGTTGCAGACCCTGCAGCGCGTCGGCCAACCAGTGGTAGCGCAAGTTCCAGCGCTGGCAGCGGTCTTTCAGAACCTCCCCAAGCTGCGCCAGCGCCAGCGCCGCCGGCAGGTTGGCCATGCGCAGGCTGAAATTGGGAGTGGTGTATTTCCAGCGCTCGAACACCGCGTCGCCTGGGCGCGCCGTGTGCGCGCCGTAAAACATGTAGCTGCCGCTGAACAACACCGCTCGCGCCGCGAGGTCGGCATCGCCGGTCACCAGCAGGCCGCCTTCGCCGCTGTTGGCGTGCTTGTAGCTCTGCAGGCTGAAGCAACC
>JANNEX010000533.1:0-9621 GCA_031379155.1 Rubrivivax sp. | reverse complement strand
GCCTTGGCGGCCTCTTCGGCCACGATGCGCACGGTGTCCGACGAGTCATTGCCGCCGATGTTGAAGAAGTGCTCGATCTGGTGTGCCTTGAGCACCTTGAACATCTCCTGGCAGTAGGCCAAGTCGGGCTTGTCGCGTGTGCTGCCCAGCGCAGCCGCGGGTGTGCCGGCCACCAGTTCCAGGTTGTGGCTGGTCTCTTGCGTCAGGTCGACAAAGTCTTCATTGATGACACCGCGCACGCCATGGCGCGCGCCATAAACACGCTGTATGCCCTGGTGGCGGCGCGCTTCCAGCACCACGCCGACCAGGCTTTGGTTGATGACGGCGGTGGGGCCGCCACCTTGGGCGACGAGGATCTTGCCTGATGACATGGTGAGCTCCTGGGTGGACGCGCTGTGAGCGATGGCGCGCATGCTAGCTGCATGCCGTGAGCACGCTGTACACAGGGCCCCACAATCGCCGCGACCCGCGATTCCTCACCCTTGCATGCAAAGAACGATATTCGACACCCCGGTGGTCAACACCGCGCTGCGCGCGCTCTCGCTGGCTTTCTTGCGCTTGAACGGCTGGCGCGTGGAAGGCACGCTGCCGCAAGAGGCGCGCAAGAGCGTGCTCATCGCCGCACCGCACACCAGCAACTGGGACCTCCCTTACACGCTGATGGTGGCCTTTGCGCTGCGCTTGAACATCTACTGGATGGGCAAGGCCAGCCTCTTTCGCTGGCCCTTTGGCCCCGTCATGCGCTGGCTGGGCGGCATTGCCGTGGACCGCGAAAAAAGCGGCAACCTGGTGGCGGCGTCAGCGCAAGCCATCATCAGCGCCGACGGCTCGGTGCAACTGGTGGTGCCAGCCGAAGGCACACGCGACAAAACGCGGCATTGGAAGACGGGCTTTTATTTCATCGCCCAGCAAGCCCAGGTGCCCATCGTCCTGGCCTTCATGGACTACCAACGCAAGGTCAGCGGCCTGGGCCCGATGTTCACGCCCAGCGGTGATGTCGATGCCGACATGGCGCGCATCAAACAGTTCTATGCGCCCATCAAAGGCCGACGCGCCGGGCACTTTGCGGCCGACTGAAATCCAGTACTGCGTCTCACAAAAACATTGACATGAAAAACGCGTCTTTGACAGCCATGCGTCGTTGCAAATCCTCGCGATACCAAAAGGTATCGCTGTGGTTTGCGCCTAGCCTGACTGCCAAATCCACCGATTTCATTTGTCAAAGTTTTGATGAGACGCAGTACTAGAACTCCACCACCTGCACCTTCATGCCACGCGCGGCCAATGCGGCACGCGCCTTGTCCGCCGCCAGCGGGCTGCTGTAGGGCAGGCCCACGACGCGCCAGTCGTCGCCGGCGCTCAGGATGTCGACATGCAGTTTGGGCGTGTCGGCACTGACCAGCAAGACTCGCATGGCAGCGGCCAGTTGTTCGGCTTCTGTGCGGGTGCGCAGCGGCCGCGTGGCCACCGCAAAGACTGCCGTCGTGGCCATCGCAGCCGGCGGCGTGGCCGCTGCCTGTGAGGCGGCCTGCCGCCGTCGTTCAGTGCCGGGGCCCAGGGGTGGCAGCGTGACGCGGCCCAGGGTGGGTTGTGCATCGACGGGCTGGGCCTGTGTTGCCGCAGGCGCGGATGCAGATGCGCTGGCGATGGGCTGCACCGCAGCCACTGCCAAAGAAGCCGCCTCGGCCACGGGTGCCACTGAGGCCACTGGCGTCGACGCGCTGGTGGCTGCCGATGTCGGTGCGGGTGAGGTTGCGGGTGAGGTTGCGGGTGCGGGTGCCGGTGCCGATGCCGGTGCAGACGCGACGCTGGCCGGCGCAACCACGGCGGCCGGGCTGGCCGACACCAGCCGTGCCAGCAGCGCGGCACAGCCGGCCAGCCCCAGTGCCAACACTGCCAAACGCACGGGGCTCCACAAGCGCTGGCCCAACACGGCAGGTCTTGCGCCAGCGCCCACCAACAAGCGTGTGCGTCTGCCGTGTACGTGCACTTGGGCCGTTAGCACCCAACGTTGCTGCAGCCGCGCCGCGTCCGCGCCAGGGTGAACCTTGAGCTTGCGCACTGGCGCATCGCCCGGCTCGCTGGCCAGGGCCACACCCTGCTGCGCCACCCACTGGGCGACTTGGGCGGGTGAGCGGCGCGGCATGAAGTCTTCGGTGAAGGCGGCGCGCAGTTGATCAGCCCGGGCAGGCTGTGTCGCGTGCGGCGTGGCGGGCGCCGTGATGGGCGCAGGTGGTGAATCGGCGCTGACTTGCTGGGCGCGCGCCATGGCACGTTCACGCAAGGTCGCGCCGGGTGTGGCTGGGGTGGCGGCATCAGCCTCAACCTCAGCCTCAGCCTCAACCATCTGCTGGGCCCGGTGGCCTGTACCGGAGCCGGAGACGACGAAAGGCAGGGCCACATAGCCCATCGAGTCGACCTGCGCGACCCCGATGCGCCGCGCCAGCAGGTGTCGGTTGTGCCAGGCCACCACATGGGTAGCAAGCGCAGACAGGTGCAAATCGTTCATGGGCAAGGCGGATTTTGCGCTGGCCGTGGCGCTTTGGGCAGGGGCAAAAACGCTGCCGCTGCCCCCCAGTTCAGGGCTTGGCCGCTGGCAAACGCAGGTGCAAGAGCAGCGCCAGCGACAGCAGGCCACAGCCGCTGGTCAGCCACAGCACACCCACACCCCAGCGCTGCATGGCCAGGCCCATGAGCCAGGGCGCCAGCGCGCCCAGCAAACGCCCCGGCAGTGCGATCCAGCCCTGCCGCGCGCCATAACCCTGGGCGCCAAACAAGGCCAATGGCAAGGTGCCGCGCACGATGGTCAGCAAGCCATTGCCCAGGCCATGCAACAACACAAAGGGCAAGGCTGCGACGGGCCCCAGCAGCAGCAGGCAGACGGCGCCCAGCGGGTGGCCTGATGCGGCCAGGCGTGCCGCCACCAGCGGCGAAGCGCGGCTGAGCAGGGCCAGCTCCAGCACGCGCGCCGTGACTTGCGCCGGCCCCACCAAAGCCGCCAGTGTGACCGCCACGGCCAGACTCAAGCCAGCGGCCTGCAACAGCGCCGGTAGCAAGGTGGCTACACCGGTGCTGAGAAAACCCATCAGCGCAAACAGCGTGGCGACTAACACGTAGTGTGAACGCGGCGCGGGTGGGGGCGGCGCTGACGCGACACCTTGCGCCGCCGCCGCCGCCGCTGCCGGTGCTGCCGCCGCGCCCAGTTTGGGCAAGCGCCAGTTCAGCGGCAGCCCCAGCACCAGGTGCAGCGCAGCCCAGCCCAGGCAGGCGCCACGCCAGCCCCAGGCGGCTTCCATCCAGGCCGACAGCGGCCAGCCCACGGTGCTGGCAAAACCGGCGATCAAGGTGATGCCGGTGATGGCGCGGCGCGACTCTTGGCCGAACAAGCGCACCAGCGTCGCAAAGGCCGCGTCATAGAGGCCCGTGCCCATGGCCAGGCCCATCACCACCCACGCCAAAACCAGGCTGACCGGGCCTTGCGCCTGGCTCAACATCAACAGCGCCAACGTGAACAGTCCGCTGGAGACCAGCAGTACACGCCGGCCGCCGTGGCGGTCAATGCGCCTGCCCGCCCAGGGGCTGAGCAGCGCCGACAAGATGAGCGATAGCGACAGTGCTGCAAACACCAGCGAAGGCGCCACGCCCAGGTCATGCGCCATCGGCGCAGCCAACATGGCCGGCAGGTAGAACGACGATGCCCAGGCCAGCGTCTGCGCCGTGCCCAGCGTGATAACGACCTTCTTGTGCGGTATCACGCTGCGCTGGTTGTGCCCGCCACAGCCTTCTTGGCCACCAGCGTCAGGATGTCGTAGCTGGCCACCACTTCACCGTGCTGGTTGCTGACTTCCACGTCCCAGGCCACCACGCCTTGGCCAGTGCCGTCGGGGCCGACTTTTTGGCGGTCGGTCTTGCGCTTGCAAGTCAGCCTGGCCTGGATGGTGTCGCCTATGCCCACGGGTTTGACAAAGCGCAGCGTGTCCAGGCCGTAGTTGGCCAGCACCGGCCCGGGTGCCGGCGACACGAACAAACCCGCTGCCGCGCTGAGCACAAAGTAGCCATGCGCAATGCGCTTGCCAAAGGGCGACTGCGCGGCCGCCACTTCGTCAAAGTGCATGTAGAAAAAGTCGCCGCTGATACCGCCAAAGGCCACGATGTCGGCTTCAGTCACCGTGCGCCTGTGCGTGGTCAAAGACTCACCAACTAACAGATCTTCAAAGTGGCGTCGGAAGGGGTGCACGTCAGTGGTGATGACCGGCGCGCCGCGCACATGTTCACCGGTGATGGCCGCCAGCATGGCCGGCGAGCCTTGCACGGCCGTGCGCTGCAAATAGTGCTTCACGGCGCGCAGGCCGCCCAGCTCTTCACCGCCACCGGCGCGCCCCGGGCCGCCGTGTTTGAGGCCGGGCAGGGGTGAGCCGTGGCCGGTGCTTTCAGCCGCCGCGACACGGTCCAGCACCAGCAACCGCCCGTGCATGGCCGCGACTTGCGGAATGACGTGTGCGGCCGTGGCTGCGCTTCGCGTCACCAGGGTGCCCACCAGGCTGCCACGTCCGCGTGCCGCCAGCGCCAGCGCTTCATCGATGCCGTCATACGGCATCAAGGTGCTGACGGGGCCAAAGGCTTCCAGGTCATGCACGCTGTCGCTCTTCAGCGGCTGTTGGCACAGCAGCAGCGTGGGCGCGAAGAAGGCGCCCTTGTCGACGCCCACACCTTGCGGCGAAAAACCGTCGCGCGCGCCAAACACCACTTCATTGCCTTGTGAGAGTTGCGCCACACGTTCAGTCACGTCATGCAGTTGCGCTTGAGAGGCCAACGCGCCCATGCGCACGTCGGCCAAAGCCGGGTCGCCCACCACCACTTTGGCCAGGCGCGCACGCAGGCGCGTGGCCACGGCATCGACGTGGCGGCGCGGCACGATGGCGCGGCGTATGGCGGTGCACTTCTGGCCCGCCTTGACCGTCATTTCACGCGCCACTTCCTTGATGAAGAGATCGAACTCTTCGTCGTCAGGATTCACGTCATCGGCCAGGATGGCGCAGTTCAGCGAATCGGCCTCGGCGTTGAAGGGAATACTTCGGCGCACGATGTTGTTGTGCGTGCGCAGCTTGGCGGCGGTGTCGGCGCTGCCGGTGAAGGTCACCACGTCGGCTTCGTCCAGGCGATCAAGCAAGTCGCCGGTGCCGCCAATCACCAATTGCAAAGCGCCGCTTGGCAACAGGCCTGAATCAAGCATGACACGCACAGCGGCTTCGGTGAGATAGCTGGTGGCGCTGGCCGGCTTGGCGATGCAAGGCATGCCGGCCAGGAAGCTGGGTGCAAACTTTTCCAGCAAGCCCCAGATGGGGAAGTTGAAGGCGTTGATGTGCACCGCCACGCCGCGCCGTGGCACCAGGATGTGGGTGGCCGCAAAGCCCCCTTTTTTGGACAGCGCCAGCACCGGCCCTTCGTGCACCAGGTTGCCCGAGGGCAACTCGCCACTGCCCATGCCGGCGTAGGCAAAGAGGGTGCCGGTGCCGCCTTCAATGTCTATCCAGCCGTCGTTGCGCGTGGCGCCGGTGTGGGCCGAGACGGCATAGAGCGGCTCTTTGCGCTCAGCCAGGTATTTGGCCAGGGCTTTGAGGATGGCCGCGCGCTGCTGGAAGTCCAGCGCCAGCAGGGCCGGCAGGCCGACACGGCGCGCGTGGTCCAGCGCCAGCGCAAAGTCTATGCTTTCAGCGTGCGTGGCGCCAATCGCCTGGCCGTTGATGGCGCTGTGCAGCGTTTGCGCGGCTTGCTGGCCCAGCCAGTGGCCGGCGATGTGGCTTTGAATGATGGGTGTCATGGGGCGGTTGTTTGTGATGCTTGTTTGTGATGCGCAACACGCAAGTGTCGCATCGGCCGCCGCCACTTCAGCCGTAACTCAATGCCCGCGCCACCGGCACGCGGCTGGCACGCCAGGCCGGCACCGCGCAGGCCAGCACGCAAATGCCCAAGCCCAGCAGCAGCCAGCGCAGGGCGGCCGTGGTGTGGGGCCACAAGATGATTGGCACGGCAAACATCACGCGCCCAAAAGCCTGTCCCAACAACACGCTGGTTAGCACGCTGAGCGGCAATGAGATGCACCAGGCCAGCGCCACGATGAGCAGGCCTTCGAGGTGCACCATGCCGGCCAGCGCGCGGCGGCTGGCGCCCAGGGCGCGCAGCACACCAATTTCGCGCCTGCGCTCGAGCACGGCCATGCCCATGCTGGACGCCAGGCCCATGGCCGCGATGGCCAACATCAGCCAGGCCATGGCAGCCAAAAAGTCCACCACCATGAGCAGGTGGTCTTCGACGACGCGGCGGTTTTCGGCTTGGCGCTGGCTGCTGGCTGCGGCCATGCCCGCGTCTTGCAAGGCGCTGCGCAGGCGCGCGATGGTGTCGAGCTGCAGTGCGCTGTGCTTCGAGTTGAGGGCCACCGCGAGCGTGCTGGCCAGCGTGTCGCCAGCCAGGCTGTTGAGGGTGGTGATGGACGTGTAGGCCAACGGCTGCGGGCCGGCTTCGACCACACCCACCACCAGCCAGCGGGCGCGCCGCTCGCCAAGCAGCAAGTCCACACTCGCGCCCGGTGTCAGTTCAGGCCGCTGGCGCAAGAGCATGCGGCTGACGACCAGCGCATCGGCGTCACCTGGCTGCAACCAACGGCCCGCAGTGACGGTGGGGCGAAGCAAAAGGCTGCCAGATGGCACGCCTAACAATGCAAAGGCCTCGCCATCGACATCACCTGCCAGCGTCACCCGTTGGCCGCGCCAGGCTTCGGCCTTGGCAACGCCGTCGACTGCCAGCGCGGTGGCCAGCAATGCCGCCGCCGGCTGGGCCGGTGTGAAGCGCAGCGACACGTCAAAGGCCTGCGCGGCAAACAGCTGCTCCACTGAGCCGCCGACCGCCACACGCAAGTTGGCGGCACCCAGTTGCACGGCACCGGCGGTGGCCAGCGCCAACAGCGTCAAGGCCAGGCGCTGGCGGCGCCTGAAGGCATTGGCCAGCGACAGCAGCGCAGGTCGCGCCCAACCTGCGGGCAGCCACAAGCGGCGCAACGCCAGCGCGCGGCCCGGGGCCATGATGCCGATGTCGCGCAGCGCTGCGCCCACCGTCTGGCGGCAGGCCTGCCGCACGGGCAGGGCAGCGGCCAAGAGCGGTAGCGCGCAGCCCAGCGCCAATTGCACAGCCCAGGCCCAGGCGGGGATGCTGTAGCCGTCAATAGGCAGGTTGAGCAGCTCACCCTTGAAGACCGCATAACGCCAGCCCGCCCAGGCCGCTAAGGGCAGCGCCAAGGCAATGGCCAAACCGCCCAGCAGCAGCGCCTGGCCCAGGTAAAGCGCAGAGAGCTGCGCGCTGGACGCACCCAGCGTTTTCATGACCGCAATCTCACGCGCCTGGCCGGCAAGCAAAGTGTTGAACAGGTTGACGACGACGAAGCTGCACACCAACAGAGCCAGCACGCCGAAGGCGCCTTGTGTGAGCAGCAAAGAATTCATCTGCGCAGCGTGGATGTGTTCACCCGGCTCGGGCACCTCGACCCTGAGCACCTGCGCGCCCGCCTGTTGCGCGAGTGTTTGCACGGCTTGCGCGACGCGGCGCACATCGGCGCGGCTGGCGTGAGCGTCGCGCAGACGGAATTGCAACTCGTTGAAGCCGCTCGGCGCGCCGAGGTGCAGCGCGGTGGCTGGGCTGGCAAAGGCGTAGACCACATGCTCCATCCAGCCCGGCGCCAGACTCACATCGCGCACCACGCCGCTCACGGTCAAGGCCGTGAGTCTGTTGCCTGCGGAGGAAAGCGGTCAACTGCCGTTTCTAGGTTCAATGGCCAGGCTGCCCTCAGGCGGCGGCCAGGCGCCGCTGAGTGGGCTCAAGCGCGCGAGTGGCAGCGTACTGAAGTCATCCAGCACAAAAACCACCGCACTGCGCCATTGGCCCTGAATCTGCACGGCGGCGCCCAGCGTGCGCCGCGCGCGCGCGCCGGCCACTTCGGGCAGGGCGCGCACTTGCTGCAAGAGGGCGGGGTCCACTACATCCAGCGTTAGGGTGGCCGACACCGGCAGGCTGGCCAGGAAGCCTTGTTCGGTGGCGCGTTGCACCAGCGCGAAGGTATTGAGGATGGTGCCCGCGCCTGCCAGCGCCAGGGCAATAGCCAGCACCACCAGGGCGCTGCGCGCGCGGTGTTGGCTCAGGTCGCGCAGCAGCTTGCGCCAACGCGTGTCAAACATGGGTTGCCGCCTGAACAAGCTGACCATCCGCCAGCGCCACGCAGCGGCCGGCCTGGCGCATGGCCGCGCCCTCGTGGGTGACCATCACCAACGTGAGTTGTTCGCTGCGCACCAACGCGGCCAAGGTGGATAGCAGCGATTGCGCGTTGTGCGAATCCAGGTTGCCGGTGGGCTCGTCGGCCAGCACCAGCGGCGGCGCGTTGGCCAGCGCGCGCGCCACCGCCACACGCTGCTGCTGACCACCCGACAACGCCACCGGGAACTTGTGCGCCTGGTCGGCCACGCCCAAGCGGTGCAGCAGCTCCAGCGCACGCGGCTGGCGCTCACGCCCCGGCCAACGGCTGTTGAAGTCCGTGGGCAGCATGACGTTTTCCAGCGCCGTCAGCGTGGGCAGCAATTGGAAGAACTGCAACACGATGCCCACGTGGCGGCCGCGCCAGGCCGACAGTTGGCTCTCGGTCATGGCGTGAATCGATTGGCCGTCGATGATCACTTCACCCGCGCTGGGCGCGTCTATGCCGGCCAGCAGGTTGAGCAGAGTCGATTTGCCACTGCCCGAGGGGCCCACCACGGCGACGAATTCTCCGCGCTGGATGTCCAGGTCAACGTCGCTCAGGGCTTGGAAGTCACCGGCGGCGACAGGATAAGTCTTGCTCACGCCGCGCAGCGTGATGAGGGGGTCTGGCATGTGTGTTCACTTGGGGTTTGCGGCTGCGATGCCCGCTGCCAGGAACTGTAGGAGGCGGCGCCACCACGCAGCGCACCGCTGGCCGGTCTGAAGTGACCGCTCAGCGAATGTGGGCAGCGCAGCGCGCGCTCGCGGCATGCTGGCGCCCAAGCACCTGCCGTGCCGCAGGGAGTGACGATGAAAAGGTGGACGACGCAAACGTGTGCCCTGGCCAGCGCCATGTGGCTGAGCATTTTTGCCACCACCAGCGTGTGGGCTCAGCACAGTGGCGGCGTCGCCCTGCCGGCCATCACCGTGCCTGCCGAGACCTCGCAGTTTGACTTTCTCATCGGCCACTGGGAACTGGAGGTAACGCCCAAAGTCAGTGGCATTGCGGCCGCGCTGCACGGTGCGCCCAAGCTGGTGGGCAGCTGGAAAGCCTGGCGCGCTTTTGATGGCCATGGCGTCACCGATGAGTTGCGTGTCATCGACGCATCGGGCAACCCGGTCAGCCTGAACCACACGCTGCGCATCTTCGACGCCAAGGCCCAGCAGTGGCTGGTGCAGGGCCTGGATGTCTACCGCGCACGCTTTGGCGCGGCCACCGCCATGTGGCGCGGTGGCGAGATGTGGGTCAGCGGCAGCGGCAGCGCAAGCGATGGCAAGCCGGTACTCACGCGCAGCCGCTTCAGCGACATCACGGCCGAGCGCTTTCGCATGCGCCAAGAC
>JANNEX010000529.1:0-1674 GCA_031379155.1 Rubrivivax sp. | reverse complement strand
AACCACCAGACAAGAACTGAGTCACCCGAATAAGTCGGTACAACCTTTGCGGGCACAGCCACAGCGCAGCAGAGATGACACTTTGCCTGTAAACGGCGCGCGACTCAGCTTGCAAGGCGAGACCTCTTGGGCGAGCCGTATAGCTGGGTTGAGCGACTGCCATGTTGCGTGGCCTAACGTTCGAGATAAGCGGGCGACGACGGCAGGACGCCAGGCCCGGGCCGGTGAAAATGTACCGCGTACCACCGGCCCGGGCCTGGTGGCCCGCCGTTGGCGCTCCGCTTGAGCGATGGGTTAGGCGTCTCACGTGACATAGTGGATTGGGACTTCGTTGGCTATGGAGCCACCCATGCTTGACGCCAGGTGAATGGCACAGATGAGAGCCCAGAGTGACGCCGGTGTTCCAGATGCGGTAACGCCCAAGAACCCCGGAGTGCTTGCGAACTGCAAACTATCGATTACGAGGATTCCTTCGACGCCACCAGGTCTTAGCTTGCTCTTCACAGTCTCGATGTTCTTCCAGCCCGTGAATCCGACTACGAAGAATGGAACATGCGGTGTGGCTTGCGGTCCGAAGCTGACCCCGGATCCGTATTGACGCCTAAGCGCAGAAAGCTGCCGCGCTGTGTTCTCAACTTCGCTCCATTGGCCTGCAACATCGGATTTGACCTCGATGACGGCGGAAATGCCCTCTGCCAGGTAGAGCCTCGTCTTCTCTGATCCAACGATCGGTAGGCTTGGAACAAACGGGTACTCGATGACTACGTCGAGTTGCCCGCTCCGGGCTCCACTTCTATCAGTGGCATCGCCACTTCCAAACCGAAAGTGGGAGGGCAGCACCTGGGAGAGGAAGCTGTCGATGAATGTCTGCCGTTCGACGCCCCCCCCCCGTGCCAATATGACCTGCTGCACCTACCCCCGAGAAATCAGTGAGCAACGAGGTAGGTATGACGATCAACCAGCAACGCAAGGTTCCGATGCACGCAGTGAAGAGTTCAGCCGATCCGGGCGCCTCGCAAGGAGCCCGCAGGGCGACTGAAGAGGCGCCCGGATCGGCCGGGCCGAGTGAGCGTCCGGGCAATGACGCAGAGGTGGTCCCGCGCGCGCGGCGCAGGCAGTTCTCCAACGCCGACAAGCGGCGCATTGTGCAGGCCGTTGACAACTGCACCAAGCCCGGCGAGATCGGCGCGCTGATGCGCCGCGAGGGCGTGTACTCCTCGTCGCTGAGCACCTGGCGGCGCCAGCGCGAGGCTGCCGATCTGGCCGCCCTGGCACCTGTCAAGCGGGGTCCCAAGACTGATCCCCACCGCGCCGAAACCCTGCACATCGCCCAACTCACCCGGGAGCGCGACAGTCTGCAAAGCCGCCTGGACAAGGCACTGTTGGTGATCGATGTCCAAAAAAACTTGCAGTCTTGCTGGGCAACTCGATGGGCGCCACCGGCGACTTGCTGTGATCCTAGATTCCTCAGTTAACCGCTTGGCAGGGCCCGCGGCATCGGCCTTATTTCGGGTTGCGCGGCCAGTATTCGCTCCACGATGAATCGCACCATTTCGATCCATCTCTGCGAGTTCACCAACTGCGGCGCGGCTACCGAAATATGCTGAATGCCGCTGCGCACATTGGCCACGAATTGCTTGATCTGCGCCGCCGACTCATGCATCACCGTCAGCA
>JANNEX010000488.1:0-19410 GCA_031379155.1 Rubrivivax sp. | reverse complement strand
GCCACGAAGGCGCGGCTTCGTTTGCGGCTTCGGCCTACGGCAAGCTCACCGGCAGGCCTGCGGCATGCTTGACCATTGCCGGGCCCGGCGCCACCAACTTGCTGACGGGGATGTGGGACGCCAAGGTCGACCGTGCGCCCGTGTTGGCCCTCACCGGCCAGGTGCAGACGCAGGTCTTTGGCCCCGGCGCTTTTCAAGACATCGACTTGTCGGCGGCCTTCCACTCGGTGGCCAAGTTTTCGCAACTGGTGCTGCCCAGTTCCAACCACGCCGAGCTGATGTCGCTGGCCTGCAAAGCGGCCATCGTTGAACGTGACGTGGCGCATCTGATTTTTCCCGACGACGTGCAGACCTTGCCCAGCAGCGCCAAGGCGGGCTCGCCCACGGGGCGGCTGGGCGGCGCGGTGGTGGTGCCGGCCGAAGACGACTTGGCGCGTGCGGCGGCCATGATCAATGCCGCCAAGCGGCCCCTGATCGTCATCGGGCACGGCGCGGTGGCGGCGCGTGCGGCCGTCATCGCACTGGCCGAGAAAATCGGCGCCACGGTGGTCACCACCTTCAAGGGCAAGGGGCTGATTGCCGACACCCACCCGCATGCCGGCGGCGTGCTGGGCCGTTCGGGCACGCCCATCGCCAGTTGGTTCATGAACGAGGCTGACCTCATCATCACGCTGGGTTCGTCGTTCGCCAAACACACCGGCATTGAACGCTCCAAGCCCATCATCCAGGTCGACTTTGAGCGCATGCAACTCGGCCGCTTTCACCCTGTGACGCTGCCAGTGTGGGGCGAGATTGCCGCCTTCTGCGCAGCCGTATCGCCGCGTGTGTGCAAGCACCCAGACGCGCCTGACCAGGTGGCCGAGCTGGTAGGGCGCTGGGCCATCTGGCGCGAAGAAAAGCGCCGCCGCCTGGGCGAAGACCGGGGCCTGGGCGTGCATTCGGCGGCCGTGTTTGAAGCGCTGACCCGGCTGTGCCCGGCCGATGCAATCATCGCCGTGGACGTGGGCAACAACACCTACTCGTTCGGCCGTTATTTCGAAAGCCAGGGCCAGCGCGTGCTGATGTCGGGCTACCTGGGCTCCATTGGCTTTGGCTTACCGGCGGCCATGGGTGCTTGGGCCGCGACGCAAGACTTTGAGGAATTCAAAGGCCGCAAGGTGGTGTCGATTTCCGGCGACGGTGGCTTTGGCCAGTACGCGATGGAGTTCACCACCGCCGTCAAGTACGGCATGGACATCACGCACATCCTGCTCAACAACGCGCAGCTGGGCAAGATCAGCAAAGAGCAGCGCGCGGGCGAGTTGACGGTGTGGGAAACCGACCTGCGCAACCCATCGTTTGCGATGTTTGCCAAGCAGTGTGGTGGCTTTGGTGTGAAGGTGACGGCGGCCAGCGAACTCGACAAAGCCATCACACGAGCGCTGGCCGTGCAAGGCCCAGCGTTGGTCGAGGTGATGACCGACGCTGAGCTGGTGTAGCGCGGCGCACCCCGTGCAAAGTCAGGCGCGCTGCATGGCCGACACGGGCGCGTGCAGCCACAGCAGATCGCCCTGCCTGAAGGCCTGGCCGCTAACGCGCAGCGGCTCGCCCACCAGGCCCAGCAGTTCAGGGCCGTAAGCGCGGCCCTGGTCAGCCATGATCATGAGTGCAGCTTGATTGCCCACGCCTTGCGCAAAAAACGCCGGTGGAATGCCGCCGCGAAGGCACAGCGACGCACAGGCTTTGTGCGTCTTTCCCGTCGATGGGCGCATGGCTCCGAACCAGCACTTCGAGTCCAGCACTTCGCCAGTGAGGCTCAAGGCGCCCAAGGCTTGCAAGGCAGGGAAGGCCAGCAAGGCCAGCGTCTCATCGGGCAGGGCGCGCTCGTCGCGGCGTATCCAGTCGCTGCCTTCGTCCACCGCAATCATGGTCTGCGCGCCGCGCTGAATCAGACTGCCCGTCAGCACCACGGCCTGCCCCGCCAAAGCCCCTATGCGCGCGGCCACGCCGCACTTGCCCAAGCAGGACAACAAGGCGGTGCGTGGGCCGCCGCCCAGGTCCAGCGTGCGCAGCATGGCGTAGGGCGTGGCGCTGACGATGCCCCGCCACTGGCGAATGTCGTCCGGGTTCCAGGTGCCCGGGCCGGGTGCGGGCTGTGACGCGGCCAGGCCCAGGCCCAAGGCCGCTGCGCCCGCCGTCAGGCCCAGGCCCGCGCGCAAGAAGAAGCGCCGGTCAGCGGCTGGGGGATCAGCCCAGCCGATGAAAAAGGGCTTGTCGTCGGGGTCTGAATTCATGGCCGTGTGATGGGGGTTTGTGTGGGCTTGATGGCGGTACCCGGTGGGCGTGGCTGGCGGTGCACAAAGACCATGCCCTGCTCGATGCGCGTCGCATACGTGGCAATGCGTTCGGTGAATGGCGGCGGCGAACAACCGTCTTCAGGCCGGTACTGATAGCCATGCCAGGGGCAGGTGATGCAGCCGTCGATGACCCGCCCTTCTCCTAACGGTGCACCTTGGTGGCGGCAGACGTTAGACACTGCGGCTACCTTGCCGTCAAAACGGAACACGGCAATGCGCTCGGCGCCTACGGGTTCGACGACCAGGGCGCGGTTGTCGGGGATGTCTTGCACCGCGCCCACACGCAGCCAGTCAGGCCCCAGTGCAGCGCGCAGTTTCGCGCTTGAGGCCAGGTAGGCCGTGGCCAAGTGCAGACCCGTCACCACGGCGGCGGCCAAGCCCAGCACCCAGGCATACAAAGTCCCGACATTGGACTGCAAGGCACCGAGGGCCACATGCGCTACCAAGAGCGCAAAGGCCACGTACACGGCCATGTGCAGGGCCTTCCACAGGCCCGGCCCCAAGTTGGCATTCCAGTAGTCGTGGCTGGTGGCGGCCAATAGCAAAAGGATGGCCAGGGCCAGCAGGCCCAGCCACTCAAAGGGAAAGCCGGTGAACGAGTCGTAGCGCGGGTTGGAAACCAGAAGCGAGACAAAGGGGTTCAACTCGCCAAAGCCGTGGTACCACAGCGTCACCAGCACGGCGTGAACCAGGCTCACCACAAAGGTCGCCACACCCAGGTGGCGGCGGTTGTACAAAAAAGGCTTGAAGCGCGGTGTCAAGCGCGCCAGCGGCCCTATGCACAGCAAGAAGCTCAACATCAGCAGTGCCAGTGTGCCGGTGGCGCGTATGAGTATTTGCACCGGCGTGAAGCTTTCACCCGCAGCCGGGCCCAGCGCGCTGCCGGCCGCAAAGCTGGCCAGGTAGAGCGCCATGCCGCCCAGCATCCAGGCATCAAAGCGCTTCTTGAAAGGCGTCCAGTTGACGCTGCGGTAGCCGTGTGACATCAGCCGTGTGGCATCAGCGGTGTGACGTCAGCGCGGCGGGCTTGAGGCAGGCGCCGCCAGCGCAGCCGGCAAGGCCTGCGGTGGCGGCGCAGCAGGCCGCCCAAACCACGCCAGCCCAAGCAAGGCCGCCATGGCTGGCGTCAACAGCCACCACACGCGCCGGTGCCATGCACGGTGCTGCCGCTTCATGCCACGGGCGCTTGGCTTTGGCCCAGCCACTTGGCCAACAGCAAAGGCCACAACAGCGTGGCGCCGGGTACCAGCAGCAAGCGCGTGGGCCAAGGCATATTGGCGGCAGCGGGGTCAATGCGCTGGTGGCCTGCCACGGCAAAGGCCAGCCCAAAGATCAAGCCCGCGCCCAGGTAGGCAGCCACGGCCACCACGGTCCAGATCGCCCAGGCCATGGCCATCAACGGTCAACCTGCGTCAGGTCAAACGTGTGCCCAAAAAAGGGCAGGCATGCAAGCCCTGGCGTGTAGACCGCCACAAGGCCGTGGGGAGTGGGCTGAAGCTTCATAACGCAGGCCAGTCGCGCCAGCGCGCCCGTTCTTACAGCCGCCGCTTGCTGAACGACTCTGACGTGCCTGAGACGGTGGCTGAGACGGTGCTGAGACGGTCAGTACCGACACTGGCCCTAGCCGGATTTCGGTCAACACCACCAGGAGTGCAGCATGCCGTTGATTCACCACCTCTTCTTGAAGCGTCGCGTTTACGCCTTGCGGTTTGCGATAGTCCTCTTGAGCCTGCTGGGCTCTGTGTTCGGTGCCGCTGCGCAGACCTTGCCCACGATCACCCTGGGCAATGCGCAGCCCGTGCTCGAAGGCAACGTGGGCACGCGCACGATGCGCTTCCCCATCACCCTGGACGCCCCCACCAGCCGCCAGGTGCAGGGCCGTTTCATCACCCGGCCCAGCAGCCTGTCGAGCAGCGCCACGGGCGGCACCACCTGCAACGACCCCACCGACTACCTGGCCGTGGATGTGCCCTTCACCATTGCGGCCAACACCTTGAGCACGTTCGTGGATGTCACCATCTGCGGCGACACGCGCATAGAGCCGGCGCAAGAGATTGTCTACGTGGCGCTGGTCTCGGTCTTCGGTGCGAATTGCCCCAGCATCGGCTGTGTGGCGGCTGGCGTCATCATCGAAGACGATGCGCCAGGCTTCATCACCATCAACAGCCTCACCGCCAGCCGTTCCACCTTCGGCACCACGCTGTTGGTGCCTGTTCGCCTGTCGGTGCCCTACGGCCTGCCAGTGACCGTGGACTTCACCACCGCCAGCGGCAGCGCCACAGGGGTGGCGACTTGCCCCGCACTCAGCATCTTCACCGTGGGCGACTTCCAGGTGACCAGCGGCACGGTCACCTTCCAGCCCGGTGAGACCACGGCCAACTTGAGCATCCGTGTGTGCCCGACCTTCAGCGCCGCCGTAGAGACTTTCACGGTCGGGCTGTCCAACGCATCGGCTCCCGCCCACATCTTCCGCGCCGGGGCCACCATCACCTTGCAGGGCGGCGGCAAGGTCGGTGTCTTCAGCCTGGGCGCCGATGAAGCCCGCATCAAGGTGGGCGACACCGTGGGTTATGCCCTGCAGTGGACGCTGCCACCGGGCCGCGTCTGGCGCGAACTGGGCAACATTGGCCTGCGCATCCGCAGCGCCAACAAGTCCTTGTTGTGGCTGAACTGGAACGAAAGCAGCAACCTGTTCAGCCTGTGTCAGCGCAGCGGCGTGCGCGTTGGCGCCTATCAGTTCTACGGCCAGGGCAGCGAAGTTGACGCTGACGACGACGACCAAGACGAGCGCCAGACCTTGGCCGTGACCTGCTCGGCAGGGGCGCTGCCAGGCTCGAGCACGGTGCTGGAAACCCAGCACGCCAGGCTGCATCTGGACAGCACCCGTGTCGTGGGCAGCGGGCCGACGGGTGCTTCGGTGCTGCTGCACTTGAGCATCAGCTTCAAGCCCAGCGCACGCGGCGAGGCCTTCTTTGAGGTCGCGGCGTCGGATGACGCGGGTCAGGTGGACCCATTTGCGCGCGCGCTTTCCTTGGTGGTGCATGCGCGTGAGCGCGGACACTGATCAGACCGACGCCGCGCCCAGTCACGCGGCGCAGGAAGAAAGAGGCCAGGTGCGCGCCCTGGCCAACACGCGCAGCACAGGCCAAGGCGATGAAGAGCGTCAGCAGGGCAACGAAACGGGCCTGACCGTCGCGCGCTCATCGCTTGAAGGTCATTCATTGCCAGGTACACAGCGGATGTCGCTTGTGATCACCCCGATGCGGTTCGTCCCACCTGCGTTTGAACCGGCAAAGAAGAAGTCAGTGCAATCAGATCAACCCTGTCGGGATCGACTGCGCTCGCCGCTACGCTGATCGCATGCACGCGTTGATCGAAGCCCACCGCGAACAGCTGCTGTTGCTTGCCCGCCGCCGCGGCGTCACGAATGTGCGCCTGTTCGGTTCGATGGTTCGTGGCGGAGAACGCGGGGACAGCGATGTCGACTCCACCATGAACGGGCCGATCGCCTCACGCGATCACTCGCAACCGGCGAACCTGCTTTGGAACAACCAGTACGCCATCCTCGTCGACGCCGGAGATGGCGCGGCCGAACAGACCGCCACAGCAGGCTACTCCCTGAGCGATGTGGACACCATCATCCTCAGTCATCTGCATGTCGATCACACCGGTGGCCTGTCGGCGCTCATCGGCATGCGCTACCAACAACGCATCCCCGGCATCCCGCAGGCACGCGTCACGATCGCCCGCCACTACTCTGGCCCAGTCGCCTTTGTGAAGGACCTCGACAACTACCAGAGCGGTGCGGCCTCTGGCCACTGGGTTCGGCAACGCACAGACGGTCTGAGCCGAAGCTCTCACGATTCACTCGATGGCGCCTTCGGACGACGCCAGCGAGGTACCGGCCGCCGTGACCGATGCAGCAGGCATGGTTGAAGCAAATCCGAGCGCATAGGGCGAACGGTGAGCCTCCGACTTGCCCCATACCGTTCTCCCTGCCAAAGGCCACAAAGATCAGCCGCTTGAACTGACCAGGCACAAAGCGCCGTTCGCTCCACATTGCCCTCTTGTTGGAGTTACATCATAAAGATCACAGTCCAGACCATCGTCCATGCCCAGGTCCAAGATGTACGGAAGCGTTTAGACCATGAAGCCTGACGCAGTCGCCACAACGACGGTCCAGGAGCCGTTGCACCCCGCGGCGGCTTGTCCCGATGACTTCAACTCGTCGGTCGCGGGGGAAGAGGACCCCGGTGCCGCGCTCGACTTGATCGACCCCATGTCGGACGCGCCCGACGCTTGGTGTCCATGGCCGAGAGAGCGTTCTGCGTGAGCCATTGCCATGCCGTCGACCGGCTCACGCCGCCTGGGTTGACCTACGGGTTCGGCCGCGCTACCAGCCGCTTCAGTGTGATCGTCCCCCGGACAGGCCGTCGGGTCGGGGTTGCCGTTTTCGAGTCCGGTGAATTGACCGGAGTCGACGTCGAGACCTTCCCCGGCGGTGGTGAGCCCTCGGCAGTGAAGTCTGACTTCTGTTCTGCCAGCGTCTTGGCGACGGGAGTGGGGATGACCACGGGTGTGTTCATGTCGACGGCTTTCACTTTGAGAAGGAACGTCATTTGTAGGGTCGTCCGCGACCGTCGTCTGTTTGTCAGCGCACACGGCGTTTGCCACAGTGGCCACAACAAGCGCTCGTCCTTGCGCGGTGGTGCCTGGCGCCGGACCCGGATTCAAAGCCATACATCGGAGCAGCCATGAACAAGCAAGCGCGCATCACCGGAACGGTCGAATACCGGGAAGGCGACGGTGCCAACATCACGATCCGGCCCGGGCCCTGCGAGGTCGACGAGACGGCGCTGGATGCAACCATCAGCTGGACCGATGGCAATTCGCATGGCTCGGCGGCCCTGCCGATCACCGACTACCGGCATTACCTTGCAAGCGGGGCGATTCAGGTCGGCGGCATGAAGGCCTCGTGAGTACCTGGCGCGATGGGGGCAGACCTCCATGGCTGAATCGTCTCCCCGCAGCGCTTGCCGTAGATCGATGAACCGGGCCAACCAGGAACGCACATGACCAAGATCCGTACCGGGCAAGCCCCAGCGCCGTTGACCCGCGACGAGTTTCGCGAACGCTTCAACGGGCGCTTCTACGATCCGGCGTTCGAAGCCGAGCGCGAAGCGATTGCGCGGCTCGAAGCCATCGCGTGGGAAGCCGTGCAGGAAGGTCGCAAAGCCCCGATCACTCGGCCGGCCGGCCGCGGCTTTGCCGACCCGACCTACGAGGTCTCGGTGCAATGGCTGGACACAAGCAAACGCCTGAAGGCGGCGCAGAAGCGCTGGAGCGAAAGCGCCACGCCGTCTCGGGTGCTGCTGATCTGCGGCAGCGCCCGCAACGATGGCACCTGCCCGGGCGAGGTCTCGAAGACCTGGCGCTTGACCGAGATCGCGCAGCGCGTCGTCGAGCGCGCTGGCATGCAGGCCGACATGCTGGACCTGAGCCTTGTCACGTCGGAATATGGCCGCAACATCCACCCGTGCAAGGGCTGTGTGTCCAGCGCCATGCCGCTATGTCACTGGCCCTGCAGTTGCTACCCCAACCACGCACTGGACCAGGCCGCCGACTGGATGGCCGAAATCTACGAGCGCTGGGTCGCGGCGCACGCCGTGATCATCCTGGCACCGACGTATTGGTACCAGTCGCCGAGCCCGCTCAAGCTGATGATCGACCGCATGGTCTGCGCCGACGGCGGCAACCCCGACCCGACGACGACCCACGGCAAGCGCGTGGCCGAGGCCAAGCAGATCGAACAGCTGGGTTGGGACTACCCCAAGCACGTGGCGGGCCGCGCCTACGGCGTGGTGGTGCACGGTGATGTGGCTGGCGTCGAGGCGCACCGGCGCAACCTCACCGACTGGCTGGAGTGGATGGGCCTGATCGACGCTGGCGCGGCAGCCAAGCTCGACCGCTACATCGGCTACTACGAGCCCTACTACAACAGCCACGAGGCGCTCGACAAGGACAAGGCGGTGCAGGAAGAGGCCCGCAACGTCGCCCGCTCGGTGGTCCAGGCCGTGAAGGAGCTTCGTGCCGGGCGGCTGAGTCAGCCTGACAAGCAGGTCAAGTGGCCACGCGCGAAGTGAGACCGGGGCCGCCGGCCGCCGCGCTCAGCGCGGGGAGCGCAGAGAGCGGACAGATCGGCCAGAACATCGCTGCCGTTCACGAGTTCTACACCCGTGAGGAACAAAAGCGCAGCCCGTCGCAGCGCCACGCCGAAAGCATCGGCCGCTTCGTCGGGCGGCCTGCCTTCCTGGTCGCCATCCTGTTGTTCGCCTCGGCATGGATGGGCACCAACCTGGCCATGACTGCGTGGGGCATGGCACCCTTCGACGAGGCACCCTTCTTCTGGCTGCAAGGCCTCATCGGACTGGCTGCGCTGTTGACGACGACCGTCGTGCTGATCAAGCAGAACCGCGTCGCCAAGCTCAGCGAACAACGCGCCCACCTCGACTTGAAGGTGACGCTGCTCATCGAGCAGAAGACGGCCAAGCTGATCGACCTGATGGAGGAGTTGCGGCGTGACCTGCCCAACGTGAGGAACCGGCATGACTCCGGTGCCGCCGTGATGCAGCAGGCGATGAGCCCGGAAGGCGTGCTGGCTGCGCTGGACGAAGAGGTGACCTCGCCCGACGGATCGATCTCGGCTTCGACTGCAGTGCCCGCCGTGCCCGCGATCGCGGCCGAACCCCCGGCTGGCGCCGACCGTTGACCAAGCTACGAGAACAAGTCTTCCACCCGGAGCCGCACCACGTCGCAGTAGAGCGCCTGCGCGGTGGTCGTTGCATTTGGGGGCAGTCTAGCCTGCTGTGCCACCAGCAGCGCCGGGCCGCCACTGAGCCATGGCAGCAGGGCGTCGTCGCCCACCCGCGCGGTGACCCGGGCGCAGCCGAAGTTCGCCGGATCGCGCACGTAGGCGGCTGCCATCAGATCGAAGGGGTAGAAGCCATCCAGACCGGCTTCTCTGCGCCAGAACTCAAGCCACGCGCGGCTGCGCTCGGCGACCCATCGCCCGGCAGGGCCGGACAGGGCGATGCGGTCGAGGTCGCCGCTGGTCATCAACACCTGGCGCGCTGCGCTGTACGGAACCAGGACAACAGGGATGCCAGAGGCCAGGACGACCGAGACGGCCTGCGGGTCGAGAACGGCATTGAGATCCCGAAAGTCAGGCCCGTGGCCGAACAGCATGGCGCGGGTGGCGCGGTTCTCGCTGGGATGGAAACGATGACCGGGTCGGCGGCCCATGACGGCAATCACGCGGGTGATTCGACTGGCCAAGGCAGGCTCACGGGTGAGGAGGGCGGCGAGATTCGTCAGCGGTCCCAGGGCCACCACGTCCAGAGTGCCGCGCTGCAAGGCCTGCAGCAGGGCGGCTTGGGCGTCGAGGCTGCCACCGTCTTCCAGGCACTGCTGTGCCGGCGCGCCGCAACCCTTGAACACGGGCAATGCGACTGACACGGGGCGCCCGGCGTAGGTGCTCAATTCCTGCACCAGCATGCACATCACCTGGTCGGCTTCTGAAACCGGTGCGTTGCCGAACACCGTCGAGATGCCGGCGATGTCGATGTGCCTGGCGCTCGCCAGTGACAGCAGCGCCAGGCAGTCGTCGGGGTCGCGGCGCTTACCCGTGCCGCAGGCAGCATCGGCGTCGATCCACACGCGTGTGGTCTTCGCGGTGAAGCGCTCAGGCGGCGAATGCTGCAGCTCGCGCTGCGGCACCTCACCCGTGCGCCACAACTGCACCGGCACGGCCAGAGCAGCGACCACCAGCAGCGCCACGGCGCCGAACACGATGAGAGCCCACTTCGCCGCTGCCATTGACATTGAGTCGGAGGGGGCAGCGTCAAGCGCCAGCCGGCGTGGCTTGCCGCCGAGGCCGCTCAGCTGGCGGCTGGAATCGCCGCTCGGCTTGCGCTCGTCATCTGCACTGCTGGGGGGTCGATGTGCTGGCTCACCACTTGTTGAGCCTGAGCCGTTTCAGCCCCACTGCGCGCATGCACCACGAGCACGGCCTGCCCATTGGCCAGCGCGTCCTTGATCAGGGTGGACACGTCGCCTTTGCTTCTTTCCGAGCCCACCACGGCACCGACCAAACCGCCGAGGCTTGCACCCCAGCCAATCAGGTACAGGGCGCCCAGCACCGGGCTGGCGATGAACAGTGTCAGGTTGGCTGCCGCCATGGCAATCGACACGCCGGCACCTGCCGCCGTGCCCACTGCCGTGCCGATGGCGCCGTCTCGCAAGAGGTCTTTCAGGACATCATCACTGTCAGACTTCGCGTCCGCTCCAGCACCGGTCGATTCGGCTGTCAACACCTTGATCTGTGTCGGCGCCAGGCCCTGGGCAACCATCAGGTCGCGAGCCTCATCGGCCTCGGCCCGCGAGGTGTACAGGCCGACGACTCGGTGCAGGTAGCTTTGCATGGCGCTTCTCCGGTTCAGGGCGCTTGTCTCGGGTTCGGCCGGAAATCGGCCTGACCGGCATGGCGTGTTCCCGCCAACGCCAAGTCATCAGACCCGGAGAGTCCAAGCCTGGGGGCAAGCAAGCGGCCAGTCTGCTTGCATGGAAGTTTGAAGTCTGTGCGTTGAGGAACAGACCCGGTGGCGCCTGCAGCGGACCATCGGTTCGGTCGTCCCACTTCCTCGAGCCGCCATCCCACGCTCCACCACGACATGACAGTGCTGCCCACACCGCGCACGGAAAGCGACAGCTTCGGACCCATCGACGTGCCGGGTGATGCACTGTGGGGTGCGCAGACCGAACGCAGCCTTCGCTTCTTCGCCATCGGTGAGCAGCGCATGCCAGCGGCGATCGTGCATGCGCTGGCGCAGATCAAGCGCGCCGCGGCCGAGGTCAACGTCGATCTCGGTCTGCTGGACGCCATGAAGGCAGCGGCGATGGTCGCGGCCGCGACGCGCATCGCAGCCGGCGAGTTCGACAACCAGTTTCCCTTGTCGGTGTGGCAGACCGGCTCCGGCACGCAGAGCAACATGAACGTCAACGAGGTCGTCGCCAGTCTCGCCTCCACGGCGCTGGGCGGGGGCTTGGGCGCCAGTCGGCGCGTGCACCCCAACGACGATGTGAACTTGGGCCAGTCGTCGAACGACGTGTTCCCGACGGCCATGCACATCGCTGCGGTGCTGTGTATACGTCCGCTCCTGGTGTCGCTGGTGAGTTTGCGCGTCGCGCTGCGCGCCAAGGCCGAGTCGTTCTCCGGTGTGCTCAAGGTCGGTCGAACCCACCTGCAGGACGCCGCACCGCTCACCTTTGGTCAGGAGTTCGGCGGCTACGAGGCCCAGCTGGCGCTCGCCGAAGCGGCAATCCGGCGCGCGCTTCCAGATGTCCACGCGCTGGCCATCGGTGGCACCGCCGTCGGTACCGGGCTCAACACACACCCTGAATTCGGCGCTCGTGTCGCCCGGGTGTTGGCCGCTCGATTGGATGCACCCTTCGTCGTGGCCGACAACCTGTTTGCCGCGATGGCCGGACATGAAGCACTGGTGGGGCTGCACGGCGCGCTCAGAACGCTTGCAGTGGCGCTCAACAAGATCGCCAACGACATTCGCTTGATGGGCAGCGGGCCGCGTGCCGGCCTGGGTGAGTTGCGACTGCCCGCCAATGAACCGGGCAGTTCCATGATGCCGGGCAAAGTCAACCCCACGCAGGTCGAGGCGCTGACAATGGTGTGCGCCCAGGTGATGGGGCACGACGTGGCGATAGGTATCGCCGCGAGCCAGGGGCAGTTTGAACTCAATGTCTACAAGCCGCTGATCGCCTGTGATCTGCTCGACAGTCTGCGCCTGCTGGGCGATGCCATGGCAAGCTTCCGAGCCCACTGCATCGAGGGCATCGCGGTGGATGCCGAGCGTGTGCAGTCGATGATCGAGCATTCGTTGATTGGGGTGACGGCACTGGTGCCGCACATCGGATACGACCGCGCCGCGAAGATCGCCCGGCATGCCCATGTCCAAGGCCTCGATCTGGGGCAAGCCGCGTTGGACGTCGGCGGTGTCAGCGTTGCGGATTTCGACGCGTGGGTGGATTTGCAGGGCATGTCAGCGCCTGACCGAGGCAAAGGCACCGCCGCCGAAGTCGTGAGCACAGCCGCGCCTGACGCGATACCCGCCGTTCCGATCACCAGCTCCGCCGGGCTCAGGGGATCAGTTCTTCGACGGTGAGTGTCCGGTAGTAGACCGCCAGCGTCGCGCCAGAGGCGCGGGCCAGCGCTGCGGCTGCCGCAGCATGTTCGCTGTCGTCGGCCTGCACCAGCAGCCACCGGTAGCCGTCCTCCGTGAGGGCCACATAGCGCTTGAGCAACGTGATCTCATAGCCGAAGCCTGCAAGGGGGCCGGCGTTGTCGACCATCGCCCGCAATTCGGCCACGCTTTCCCGGGGTGCGAACTGCCGTACCCCTGAGGCGGGCCAGCCGGCGCGGTGCAGTGCGGACACCAATGCATCGACCTGCGCCTGCGTCGGCAAGCCCATCATGACGTAGCCGACAGGCTTGAACACCCCAAACGATGTGGGCAAGGCGTCCGCTTCCGCTGCATGGATCAATTCGGTGATGCCAGCAGCCCCTTCGTCGGCGGTTGCGGCCGAGCTGGCGGGCCTTAGGGCGGAATCGTCATGGGGTGCAGGAGTAGTCATGGTCTGTAATCCGTTGAATTGCCATTTTCGGGTGCACTCTTGCAAACAGTCTGTGCGCTGACGAACAACACTCGCCTCGCACTCGCACAGACCGGTGGCACGGCCAGGGTTAGCCTTCGATGAGGCGGCTACCGCCCAGGAGTCCGACTTGAATCTCGCAACCCTTGCAACCTGAAAAGCGTGGCCGAGCCGGAGTTAAACCACGAACTGCAAGACCTGTCGGACCGCATCGCGCTGTTCATTACCCAATGCCTGCGTATCGGCGCCGACCTGTGCTTCGCGAAACGCTACGGGCATCGCGCGGTCGTGCTCGAAACGGTCGCCGCCGTACCAGGCATGATCGGCGCCACCATCACCCATCTGCACTGCCTGCGCCGCAGGGTCGACGACGACGGCTGGCTCCGCACCTTGATGGGCTACTTCGGGCTCTACCTGGCTTCACGCCGGACGGCTCACCGCCTGGTCGGCTACTTCGAGGAGGAGGCCGTGCACTGCGACGTCAATCATGGGCTTGCCACCGCGCAGACGCAGGCGTCTCGTCCACCTGCTCGAGCTTGCCGTGTGGCAGAACAGTCCACTGTTCAAACGGTTGGGTCATGTTCGGCTCGCTTCCGTTCATGCGCACGCTGGCGGTCATTGGCGGCCAGGATGCAACGGCTGAGGCCGTCGGCCCAGACCGCGTAGCCTTCGGAACTTGGATGGATCCCGTCCGCTGCCATGCCCGCTGTGGTCGTCGTCTCCGGATGCCAGTGCATGGTGCGCCCCACCTGGCCTATCAGCATCCCGGCAAGTCTCTGGTTCATCTGCTTCGCCCAGTGACCCATGAACCAGCGCAGCGGTTGCGGCAGCGCCAGGCAGGCATGCATGGGTGGCACGGCGCTGTGCACCAGCAAGGCCGGCGCAAAGCGCAAGTCGATGAGTTCAGCCAGCCGGGTTTGCCATCGGGCCCATTGCAGTGGCGCGCACAGCCCGGTGGCGTCGTTGGCACCCATCGAAAGCACCACGACATCGAATGGCGCGCAGGGCGCGTCCTGCAGCAACTTGAGCAGCCCCGGCGAGTCCAGCCCGTTGGCCGCCAGCACGCACCACTCCACCGTGTGATGCCGGCCCAGACATCGGACAAGGTGGCCGCACAGCGCGTTGTCCTGGGTCTCGGCTCCCACTCCTGCGGCCCCCGAGTCGCCCGCCACCAGCAGCCGGACAAGCGAGCCGCAGCCGGTGGTGCCGGCGCGACGGCCCGGTGGCTCTGGCATGCGCGGCGTGACGCGCCGCACTTGCCTGGCCTGCAGCCACAGCAGGGGCGCAAGCAGCCACAGCAACAGAAGACCTCGCCAATGCTCAGCCATGGGTGCGCCGAAGAGAGTCCGGCCGATCCGGCTTGTTGCTTGCATCGCTGGCCCTCTTGATTCGGAAGTCGATGCGCCTGGTCAGCCGTTGGCGCTGGTGTGTGTCGTGGGTTCGGGGCAGGCCGGCGTGGAGAAGGCACGGTAGGGGAGGTTCTCGGCCTGGTCCGTGCGATAGCGAACGGATCGCGGCGCGTCGTGTTCCACCATGGGCAATGTTTGGTGCCGCACTGACTAAGCGGTCGTCCGGGGGCAGAATCAAACCTGCCCGGTCGACGCGATCTCGGCGCCTGTCCGCCATGTCTTGCGGTTGCAGCGTATGGCCGAAGAGGACGGGCCAGGGGCGCAAAGCTTTGCCAACTCCTGGAGATTGCGTGGTGAAGAAAGCAGCTGGGCCGCACTCTGTGTCGGCAAACAATCCTTGCCCTTTCCTGCGGGCGCTCGTGTCGACAGGATAGCTGGCCGATGACCAGGAGCCGCTGTCGAAGGTCGCGGCAGTCGTGGCTGCGATCGCACACGCGGGTGACGGTCGTCCTGAGTTACCGCGTGCGGCGATCTTCGCCATCGCCTCGGTGGCGAATGGATGGGACCCACTCTCGCTGTTCGATACGCAATGGCACGGTCTGCAGCTGAATGCGCTGCGTGGCGGGCCGCTCGACAAGCAGGGCGCGGGATCCAAGATCCTGAACGCCAAAGGCGCTATCGATGCGAAGGAAGTGTCCAGACTTCGGGGCTTCGCCAAAGCGAAACAGAACGATGATGGATCTTCGGAACTTGGCCTCGGGTTGGCCGAGTTGCGGGCCTACATGGACGCCAACTTCGCACGCGCGGCAGGACACAGGCGGGCCATCGACCGGACCCTGATGATTGGCGAGTGGCCGGTGTTGCTGAAGGTCCTGGGCAAGGAGGGTCCTGGCGGAAGGTATTTGGGCCTCCAGGACGTCATCGATCTCTTCAAGGATCGCGTATTCCCGGAGCGCATGAACAGGCGCTTGCGGGCAGGGTCATAGGCACCCAGCCACCACGCCGGCACATCATCGAAGGTCGGAAGGGCGGCGGCTGGCGCAATCCTCCGAACCCAGCGATGGCTCAACCCAGGATCAGCTTGTCGTTCGTGATCGGCAGTTCGCGGATGCGTTGGCCGGTGGCGTGGAACACCGCACTGACCACTGCGGCCGCAGTGCCGACGTTGGCGAGCTCGCCGATGGCCTTGGCGCCTGCCGGGTTCACGCTATTGTCGACCTCGGTGCGCTCGTGCAAGGCCGAGCCGCTGCCCCAAATCATGCCGCCCATCAGATGGCTGTGCACCGTGCGCGGGATCATGATCTGTGGAGCGATGCTGACGCTGCAAGTGTTGTGATCCTTGAGACTGTCATTCCGCCGGCTCCGTGCGTTGACGAACAGACCCGGTGGTCGTTGGCAGCCACCATGAACTCCAACGTGGAGGGTTCAAGGTGAGCTCCGCAGTCGGACCGGGCCTGTAGGACATTCCGCACCGCAGCACCGCTTGCTCTGTGATGGCAACGCGCGTCGCAGGCAGCAACATTCGGGCAGGAGCCGTCGCACCCATTCAAGAGGCCCGCCTCACTTCGCTGCAATCTCCTGAAAGGCTCCACCATGATCGAGAAGTCCGCCAGCGTTCATTGGCAAGGCCCGGGCAAGAAGGGCCAGGGTCAGTTCAGCACCGAGACCGGCGCCCTCGAACCTTGCCCCTATGGCTTTGCAAGCCGGTTCGAAGACAACCGCCGGGGCACGAAGCCGGAGGAGATCTTGGCCGCCGCGCATGCGGCCTGCTTCACCATGGCCTTCTCCTTCGCCTGTGACAAGGCCGGTTTTGCAGCCGGCAAGGTCGACACGCAGGCCCGCGTCCGCCTGACTAAGGAGGGCGTAGGCTTTGTGATCGACCGGATCGCGCGCGCTGAATGCCGCCGTGCCAGGCATCGACGAGGCCAGGTTCCAGGAGATCGCGCTGGCGGCCAAGCGCGAATGTCCGCTGTCGAAGGCGCTGGTGTCAGTCGCCGAGATCAGCTTGCAGGCCACGCTCGAAACGGCGGTTGCATGAGCGGCGCCGCGAAGGTCGAGATTCCCGAGGCCGCGCTGAAGATGACCTTAAGTCCAAGCGCCTTGCAGCACCGCCCACCGCGATGCGCTGCATCCACCACTGACCGCGAAGGATCCGTCATGCCGCAGAAAGCCTGGAGCGCCAAGCGCGAACGCCAATACGTTCACATCAAGGAGAGCCTGCTCGGCCGGGGCAAGCCTCAACCGCTGGCTGAGGAGATTGCCGCACGCGTCGTCAACAAGGAGCGGGCGCAACACGGCGAGTCTTTGGAAGCCAGCCCTTCCTCAATCAACGACATGTCGTCCGGCCGACGCGGGGGCCTGCGCTCGCACAAGGGCCCCGGCGGCCGAACCCTGCGGCAGCTTCGCAACGAGGCCCGCCAGCACGGGCTGAGGGGGCGCTCCACGATGAACAAGGCGCAGCTCGAAGCGGCCCTGACGCCATGAATGCACAACCCCCTGTCATGCTCGGCGACCCGAATCCCGAGAGCCTGCCGGTCGCCGCCGCCGAGGCGCGTGCCGTGGCCCCCTTGTTGGTGTCAGGCATCGAAGCCATCGCCCGGTCACGGCTGCTGACGGTGGCTACCGACGCCTTGCTGGTCGAAGTGGCAACGCTGTTGTCGGGCGCACAGATCAGTGTCGTGATCGTGTGCGATGCCGCCGGCGCCGCTTTAGGCATCATCACCGAGACCACGCTGGTCCGCCGACTGGGCCTGGGGCAGGCCGACTTTTTCACCACGCAGGCTCGCGACGTGATGACGACCGATTTCACCGCCTGCGCGCCCGAAGACCTGCTCTCCGACGTGCTGGCCATGATGCACACGCGCGGGCTCATCCATGTGCTGCTTCTGAGGTCAGACAGGCACGCGCTGGGTGTGCTGAACGCCCGTGACGGGCTGCGGGCGCTGCTGGCGGCCGGCAACCATGAAGAGGCGCTGCTGCGCAACTACGTGATGGGGATCGGCTACCAGTGAATTCGCTGCGATGACCGGCTCGACTGCCGGACCGGTCGTCCTGGTCACGGGCGCAGCCGGAAACCTGGGCCGGTCGGTCGCGGCGGCGTTGGCAGACGGGTATCGCATCGTCGGGCTTGAGCGCCAGGCGCGCGGAAGCGGGAAGAACGGGGGGGCCGGTAGCACCTATCCGATCCTCGCGATGGACCTCGGCTCGGATGGGTTCACTGTGATCAGTGCGCGAGCGCGGTCGGTGAGCGCAGGACGCTGGGCAAAGAACGCCTCGATGCGGCTGGCGCCAGCCGGCTCGAGCCCGGCGATGCCGACTCGCCAGCGCCGGCGCCTGGTTACGTGCAGGGTCAGGTCGGCCAGCGTGCGCAAGCCCGCCGCGTGCAGCACGCCCACGAGCCGCGCGGGCAGCCAGCGCTCGACGGCGTCGCAAATGAGGGGCTGCGGCGGCGGCATCGCTCGCAAGGTCTCGATGGCGGCTGGGGCGACCTTGGCGAGCTTCCGGTCGGACGGGCTGGACGCCGCGAGTGTGGCGGCCAGGTCCGCGTGCGCACGGCCCGTTGGGAAGGCCACGAGCTGCCGCTTCACCCGCCCGATCACTGAGCGCGCGAACGCGCCGGTAGTCTGGCGATCGGACAAATAGCGGTCAACCGCGGCGCGGCTGGGCACCCTTTGAAGCCAGGCGCGCAAGGCGGCCAGCAAAGCCTCGTCAGGCTAGGTGAAGTCCGCGGGGGAGTCCGATGGCGCTGGCAGCGCGTTTCCCATGCACGCCAGTTTAGAGCCACGGCATGCATGCCAAGCCAATGTTGTTTATCTTGGTAGATTTGCGGCGACGCAAGGTTTCACATGAGATCGGCCGCCCTGCATCAGCTGTAGGCCGGGCGATTCGGCGTGGCCGTGTTCCGACAGGCAACTGGGCAGCACTTAGGGCGGTGCAGTTGCCAAGCAAGCGGGAGATGCCTCGGGGTCTGCGGCTGCTGGTCTCTCAATATGATTGAGAGTTTTGGCAGGTTGCGCGCGAGGAGCGCTCAAGTAAGCCGCTGCAGTCGAAGGTCAGGCTCAGGTTGACTGCCCGGCCATGCTGGACGACCAGAAAGCCGCCACTGGTGGGGGCCAGCCACGGCCAGGAGCGGGTGCAGCTGACCGTCCGGTTCAGGCGCCAGTGCCTTCGGCCTGCCTCTGACTACGAAGGGCGCCTGGGCCTTCGTTCATTGGTCAGGTGAACCCGCCAGCCCCTCCGGCTCGGTCGGCAGTGCGGCCTTGTGCTGGGCCCGGACGCTGCAACGCGAGGGCAATCACATCGTCTTCGGCGGCGTCGGCGCCAACGGACAGAAGGGTTGCCAACTCGCCGGATTCGAAGTGCGATGACAGATGCGCCATCGCGCGTGCATGGGCGCGCTGCTCGTTCTGTACCCGCTTGCCTTTGCTCAAGCGCGCATATCCGGCGTTGGCATATCCGACCACTTGCGCCGCGCAGTCTTCGCGCCCTTCGGCAATCGCCAGTGTGGCGATATGGTCGAACACCCAATAGCTGAAGTCCAGACCACGCAACTCGTCCAGCGCACGTTCCCAAAGGCCTCGCGCTGCCTCGAGTTCGCCGCGTGCGAGCCAGGCGGCCCCCAGATTGGCAAGCGCGCGACCATGGTCGTCCCGATGGTGTCGACCTTCCAGCCGGGCCACCGACTCCTCTCCGATCGCAATCGCGTCGTCGATATCGCCCAGCGCCAGCCGTAGATCGGCAATGTGCAGCATCGCGCGTGTTTCGCCGTGCCAGGCACCGCTGCCGCGATAGGCGGCGCGCGACTTCATCGCCCAATGCAAAGCTTCGTGCAGGTCGCCCGCGAGCTGCACGGCCCACGCATGTGAACCGCAATACCAGCCATAGGCCTTGCCACGCCGGCGCCCACCGAGCAGCGCATCGACCTCACCCAGGCAGGCCCGATGCGCTGTCGTGTCGCCGAGTTGCACGTAGGCCGATGCCAGGCAGAGCAGCGCATTGGCCTG
>JANNEX010000484.1:0-1970 GCA_031379155.1 Rubrivivax sp. | reverse complement strand
TTGGCAATGCCCGCCACCAGCAACATGATCATGCCGATGAAGAGGAACTTGCCCATGCTGGACAGGTCGCGCTTGACGATGCTGCTCATGGTGGCCATGCCGAAGAAGATGGCGCCAGTGCCGGCAAAGGCCATCATGATCAGGCTGCCACCGTTTTTCAGCCCCAGCACGGCGCCCAGCAGGCGCGCCAGCATCAGGCCCATGAAGAAGGTGAATGCCAGCAGGATGGGCACGCCCGCCGCTGAGTTCTTGAATTTCTCGATGGCGAACATGAAGCCAAAAGCGCCGACCAGGAAGACGATGAGGCCCACACCACCCGTCATCGACCGCATGATGCCGGTCTGCACGCCAATCCAGGCGCCCAGCACCGTGGGCACCATCGACAGGGCCAGCAGCCAGTAGGTGTTGCGCAAGACGCGATTGCGTTCGGCCAGTAGCGCGCCGTCGCCAGCCAGGCCCGAATAGTTCTGCACGCTTTGTTCCATGAAACCTCCGAGAAGCAGGCGACCAAGCGGCCGCAGCCCGGATTCTATGCGTGCTGCGCAAAGCTGTGCATGCCCCCACAGCAGGCAAAGGCATGCCTGCTGGCTTGATATCGTTGCAGCCATGAAAACACAACCTCTTTTGACGGCCGAAGACGCCAAAACGATGGCCGCTGCGGCCGAAGCCGAAGCCCTGCGCAACCACTGGGCGGTGACGATTGCCATCGTCGACAGTGGCGGCCACCTGCTGAGGCTGCAACGCCTGGACGGTGCGGCGCCCATCTCGGCCGAGATCGCACCGGCCAAGGCGCGCACGGCGGCGCTGGGTCGGCGCGAATCGCGTGTCTATGAAGAGATGATCAACCAGGGTCGGGTGTCCTTTTTGAGTGCGCCTTCGCTGCAAGGCATGCTCGAAGGTGGCGTGCCCATCATGGTGGACGGGCAGTGCGCCGGTGCCGTGGGCGTGAGTGGCGTCAAGAGCACAGAGGACGCGCAGATCGCGCGCGCCGGCATCGCGGCTTTGCAGGGCTGAAGCACGGCAAGAGCCCGGCCAAGAGGGCAGGGGCGGCTATACTTCGCAGGTTTACCCGCCCCCAGCCCAGCGCTCAAGAAACTCCGTCGACAGTTTCCCCTCGGGAACCTTCAAGCCATCAAGATTTGGTGGTGAGAACCTGAGCGCGAGAACCCCGGAGCTTTCCCTTTGGTGCCCGTTTTGCCGCCCGCCTTGCTCCCCGTTGCGCACCCTGCACTTCTTGCGCTTGCAGACGGCACCACTTTCCTTGGCATCAGCGTCGGCGCCAGTGGCCACACGGTGGGTGAAGTGGTGTTCAACACCGCGCTCACTGGCTACCAGGAAATCCTGACCGACCCCAGCTATTGCCGGCAGATCGTGACGCTGACCTACCCGCACATCGGCAACGTCGGCGTCAATGAAGAAGACGTCGAAGCCAACAAGATTCACGCGGCGGGTTTGATCGTCAAGGACGTGTCGCTGCGCGTCTCCAACTTCCGCGCAAAGATGAGCTTGCCGCAATACTTGCAGCGCGAAGGCACGGTGGCCATTGCCGACATCGACACGCGCCGCCTGACGCGGGTGCTGCGCAGCACAGGCGCTCAAAACGGCTGCATCGTGAGCTTCGCGCCGGGCACCGTGGTGGGCGCGGCCCAGGTGCAAGAAGCCGTGGCCATGGCCAAGGCGGCGCCCAGCATGGCCGGGCTGGACCTGGCCAAGGTCGTCAGCGCCAGCCAGCCCTACGAGTGGCTAGAAACCTCGTGGGTGCTGGGCCAGGGCTACGGCAAATTGAGCAAGCCGCAGCACCATGTCGTGGCCTATGACTTTGGCGTCAAGCGCAACATCTTGCGCATGCTGGCCAGTCGTGGCTGCCGCGTCACCGTGGTGCCGGCGCAAACGTCGGCGTCTGAGGTCATCAAGCTCAAGCCCGACGGTGTGTTCCTGAGCAACGGCCCGGGTGACCCGCAGCCTTGCGA
>JANNEX010000462.1:0-2488 GCA_031379155.1 Rubrivivax sp. | reverse complement strand
ACGGGCGTGTCGTCGAGATCCGCCAGCAGGTGCAAAACCGGGCGCGCCAGTTGATTGAAGAATTGATGATCGCCACCAACCGCGCCACGGCGCAGTTCCTGGCCCAGCACGGCAGCGCCTCACTGCGCCGCGTGGTGCGTTCACCCGAGCGCTGGCAGCGCATCGTGCTGGAGGCGCGCAAGTACGGCGAGGCTTTGCCCCACGAACCCGATTCGCGCGCCCTGGAAGCCTTTCTGGCCAAGCGCCGCCAGGCCGACCCGCTGCGCTTCCCCGACCTCTCGCTGGTCATCGTCAAGCTCATGGGCTCGGGCGAGTACGTGGTTGAGCAGCCCGGCGCAACACCCATAGGCCACTTCGGCCTGGCGCTGCGCGATTACACCCACTCGACCGCGCCGAACCGGCGTTTCCCCGACCTGGTTACCTCGCGTTTGCTCAAGGCCGTGCTGAGCGGTAACCCGGCGCCCTACAGCGTGGCCGAACTGAACGCGCTGGCAGTGCACTGCAGCCAGCAAGAAGACGCGGCGCAAAAGGTCGAACGCAAGCTGCGCAAATGTGAAGCCGCGCTGCTGCTGGAGTCGCATGTGGGCCAACGCTACGACGCCATCGTCACCGGTCGCAGCGACAGCAACACCTGGGTGCGCACGTTTTCGCCGCCGGTCGAAGGCAGGTTGAGCGGCCACGCGGCGCAGATCGATATCGGCCAGCGTGTGCAAGTCAAGCTCGTGGCCACCGACGTTGAGCGTGGCTTCATCGATTTCGAACTTCTGCACTGAAAGCGAGCCCACCATGCAAGCCCTTGTCTACCACGGCCCTGGCCAGAAGCGCCTGGAAGAGCGGCCCAAGCCGGCCATCCAATTGCCCAGCGACGCCATCGTCAAGATCACGCGCACGACGATCTGCGGCACCGACCTGCACATCCTCAAAGGCGACGTGCCGACGTGCAAGCCGCTCACCATCCTGGGCCACGAAGGTGTGGGCATCGTGGATGCGGTGGGCAGCGGCGTCACGTCATTCAAAGCCGGTGACCGAGTGCTGATTTCCTGCATCAGCGCCTGCGGCCGCTGCGCGCCGTGCCGCAAGGGCATGACTTCGCACTGCACCACGGGGGGCTGGATCCTGGGCCACAAAATCGACGGCACGCAGGCCGAATTTGTGCGCATCCCGCATGCCGACACCAGCCTGCACCCGATTCCGGCCGGTGCCGACGAAGAAGCATTGGTGATGCTGTCTGACATCTTGCCCACCGGCTTCGAGTGCGGCGTGCTCAACGGCAAGGTGCAACCCGGCAGCAGCGTGGCCATCGTCGGCTCGGGGCCCATCGGGCTGGCGGCGCTGCTCACGGCGCAACTCTACTCACCGTCGCAGATCATCATGGTCGACATCGACGACAACCGCCTGGCCGTGGCCAAGCGCTTCGGCGCCACGGCCACGGTCAACAGCAAGGGCGGTGATGCGGCCGCGCAGGTCATGGCGCTGACGGGCGGGCGTGGTGTTGATACGGCGATCGAAGCCGTCGGCATCCCGGCCAACTTCACGCTGTGCGAAGACGTGGTGGCGGCTGGCGGCACCATTGCCAACGTCGGCGTGCACGGCAGCAAGGTCGATCTGCATCTGGAGCGGCTGTGGTCGCACAACATCACGATCACGACGCGCCTGGTCGACACGGTGTCGATCCCCATGCTGCTTGACACCGTGCAGGCCAAGCGCATCGATGCAGCGAGATTGATCACGCACCACTTCAAGCTGGCCGACATCCTGGAGGCCTACGAAACCTTTGGCAAGGCGGCGCAGACGCAGGCCTTGAAGGTCATCATCCAGGCGTGATGGCGCAGCGTGCACCGGGGCGCACCGCAGGATGAAGCTGATGCTGCAACTGTTTCCCGCCGGTCACCTGGTGATCAGCGTGATGTTCATCGTCAGCGCCTTTGCCTTGCTGGCCTTCGCGGGCATCGAGCTGGTGCATGCCGTGCTGCCTTTCAACGGGCGGGGTGCGTCGGCGCGCATCGATGGCCTGCTGGACTGCATCGCTTTGCTGACCATCGCCGTGGCGTCGCTCGAACTTGGGCAGACCATCGTCGAGGAAGAGATTCAGCGCGCCTCGCACATGAGTTCGCCTTCGCGCGTGCGCCGCTTCCTGTCGCGCTTTTTGGTGGTGCTGGTGGTGGCCCTGTCCATCGAGGCCCTGGTGGCGGTGTTTCGCTTCAGCCGCGATGACCCCTCGAAGCTGCCCTTCGCGGCGGCCATCGGACTGACGGCAGCTGCCTTGCTGGCCGGCTGGGGTGTTTTCATCCGCATGAACATTGGTGCTGAGGCGCTTGAGCCCGAAGCGCTGGCCGCCGCCAAACAAGAAGACCACAAGGTCGAGAATCCCAAATGAGCGCGAGTTGAAAGCCGCGACGATGGCCCGCACGCGCCACCCCGAATGGCACCGCAGCGACCGCATAGGCTGGCTGCGCGCTGCGGTGCTGGGCGCCAACGACGGCATCGT
>JANNEX010000375.1:0-3523 GCA_031379155.1 Rubrivivax sp. | reverse complement strand
CGCGGGATCAAGTCAAACGGGATCAGGCGTTCGGTGCCGGCGCCTTCTTCGTCTTTGGCGCCGTACACGGCGAATGTGATGCCGACACGGCGAAAGATCAGCTCGGCCTCGTCGCGGCGCGATCGCATGGCTTCAGGCGGCTGACGCTTGAGCCATTGTTCGTAGACTTGGTAGTGCTCACGCACCGCCTGCTCAGCGGTGAGCATTTCGTCGAAGACTGACTTCATGATGGGCGCCTTTTCATGCGGTTTCACTGTAGCAACTGCTGTGCCTGGGGATCAATCAAACGCGTGCTAACGCCCACACTGAGCGTGTGCTTGCCGCCGCCACGAATGACACCGCGCAGCGGCGTCACGTCGCCAAAGTCGCGCCCCACGGCCAAGCGCACATGGCCGCTGCCAGGCACGATGTTGTTGGTGGGGTCCAGGTCCAGCCAAGGCTGGCCGGCGGCGTCACGCGGCACACCCAGGGTGCCTGGGCACCACAGCTGCACCCAGGCGTGTGACGCATCGGCACCTTGCAGCGCGGCGCCGCCTTCGGGCGCGTGGGTCAGCAGGTAGCCGCTGACATAACGCGCTGGCAAGCCCCACAAGCGCAGCACACCGGCCATCAGGTGGGCAAAGTCCTGGCACACACCGCGGCGCTGTTGCAGCACTTGGCTCAGCGGCGTGTCGACATCGGTGCTCAGGCTCTCATAGGCAAAGTCGCTATGGATGCGCTGCATCAGGTGCAGCGCCGCCACCACCAAGGGCCGGCCCGGCAACAGGCTGGCTGCGCCGTAGTCTTTCAGCGCCGCCAGGCGTGGCACATAGGGCGAAGGCAGCGTGTATTCCAGCGCCGGCTCGAAGGGCGCAAGGGCGACATAACGCAGTTGCCCCGCGACCTTTTCCCACGGCGGCGACGCGTCGGCCTGCAAGCCCCCAAAACGCGGCAGCACCCACAAGCGGCTGCTGGCGCGCACACGCAAGTGGCTGTGCAACTGCGCCAGGCTGAAGTGGCGCTGGGTGTTGCCCATGGCGTCTTGGCTGTCGCTGCGTTGGCTGGGCGGCGGCTCTATGTCCAGATCGAACGCCAGCAGTTGCTGATGCGCGTCTTGCAGCGGCTGCAAGTGCGCCAGGTGGTGCGCCAGCGACACCGGCGCCTCGTAGCGGTAGTGGGTTTCGTGGCTGACTTCAAGCTGCATGTTCACACCCGGTGGTCCACGCCCTGGGCCAAGGTGAAGTAGCGTTCACCCACCTGGTCGGCCAGCGTGGCGGCGGCCGCGCCCAGCTGTGCCGACAAGCTGCGCAGCAGTTGCGCCAGGCGAACATCATCAGCACCGCGCAGCATGTCCAGCGTCAAGCCGGCACCTTCGGCCGGCAGCAAAGCCAGCAGCGGTCGCAAGTCATGCGCAGAGCCCGGCAGCTTGCCCACTTCGGTGCGCAGGCGGCGCAGCACACCCGCAAAAGCGCGTGGGTTGGCGGCGTCCAGCACCAGCATGTCGGTCAGCGCCAGCAGGTCTTCGTGGCGCTGATAACGGGCGCGAAAAGTAATGACGCTGTCGAACAGTTCCAGCAGTGACTCAACGCCAGCCACGCTGGCCAAGGCCTGCGTTTGCAGGAAGATTTCCAGGCGCAAGGTCAGGCCCTGCAGGCGTTCGAGCAAACGGCCCACGGTGAGCAGCCGCCAGCCGTGGTCGCGTGTCATGCGGTCGGTTTGTGCGCCCGTGGCTGCTGCCAGTTGGAGCGTTAGGCGGTCCAGCGCAGGCAGCACCTGGGCCAGCGTGGGCAACTCAGTCGGCGCAGCGTCCAGCGCACGCGCAAAGCCTTCGCCCATGCTGCGCATCAAGCCCCAGTGTTCTGACGACAGGCGCTCACGCAGGCCCTGCGCGGTGCGCTCCAGCGCTTGCAGGTTGAAGGCCACGCTGGCGCCGCCTTTGCTGTCGCCCAGCGCCGCCAGCACAGCACGCTCAAAATTGCGCGTCGACTGCACCAGCGTGGGCACACCCAGCGGCGCCAAGCCGCTGCGCACGGCCAGTTGCGACAGCGCCTGGCGCAGCGGCGCGGGGGCTTCTGCGTCGGCGTCGATGAGCATGAGCGTGGCGCGCGCTAACCTAACCAACTGTTCAGTGCGTTCGGTGTAGCGGCCCAGCCAGAACAGGTTTTCACCGGTGCGGCTGCTCACTGGGCGGTGGCGCTGCGAGATGTCGTCCAGTTGCAAACGCTGCGGCAACATCGAAAAGCCGTCGACCGGCCCGTCGGTCAGCACCCAGGTGTCCAGGCTGGCGCCACCGCGCTGCATGGACACACTGCTGTCTTCGCGCTGCGAGACGCGCGTCATGCCACCCGGCAACACATGCCAGCGGCCTTGGCCTTGCGAAATGGCATAGACACGCACCAAGGCCGGGCGCGGGGTGAGTGCACCGCCACCCCAGGTGGGTGCGCGCGACAGGCGCACACGGCCCTGCACGGTCCAGGCGTCGGGGTCTTCGTCGACACCGTCCAGGCCGGGGCCATGCGACTGCGAAGCGCGGCCACCGCGAGGGAAGCTGCTGCGCAAGATCTTGTCGTCAAGATGCTGGCGCACGTCATCCCAGGCCGGCGCTTCACCGCACCACCACGTGGGCAGCGCGGGCAGGCTCAAGTCCTGGCCCATCAAGCGCTGCGCGATGCCGGGCAAAAAGCCATGCAGCGCGGGTGACTCAAGAAAAGCACTGCCCAGCGCGTTGGCCAACACCACCTGGCCGCGCCGCGCGGCTTGCAGCAGGCCGGGCACGCCCAGAGCGCTGTCGGCGCGCAATTCCAGCGGGTCGCACCAGTCGTCGTCCAGCCGGCGCAGCACGCCGTGCACGGGCTCCAGCCCCTCCACGGTTTTCAGGAACAGGCCTTCAGCACGCACCGTCAGATCACCGCCTTCGACCAGAGGCAGGCCCAGATAACGTGCCAAGTAAGCATGCTCGAAATAGGTTTCGCTGTAGGGGCCGGGGGTCAGCAGCACGACGCGCGGCGTGTGGCCGCCAGACACGGTGGCGGCGCGCTGTTCCAGCGCGTCCAGCAAGTGCCGGTAGCTGCTGGCAATGCGCTGCGCCTTCAACTCACGAAACGCATCCGGGAACTGGCGCGCAATGACCAGGCGGTTGTGCAGCACATAACCCAGCCCCGACGGCCCCTGCGTGCGCTGCGACACCAGCCACCAGCGTCCCTCGGGCCCACGCGCCAGATCAAAAGCCACGATGTGCAGGCGCTGGCCGCCGGCTATCTGCGCCCCCACCATGGGGCGCAGCCAGCCCGGGTGGCGCAGCAGCAGCGCGGCCGGCAGCAGGCCCTGGTGGAGCAGGGTTTGCGGGCCATAGAGATCGGCCAGCACTTGTTCCAGCAACTCTGCGCGCTGCGCCACGCCGGCTTGAATGATGGCCCAGTCGGCAGGCTCTATGAGCAGTGGCAGCAGCTCCAGCGACCAGGGCCGCGCGGACACGCCTGCGCCTGGCGTGTCGGAAAAGACGTTGTGTGTGACACCGTCGTGGCGCAGGCGTTGTTCGATCTGG
>JANNEX010000296.1:0-3975 GCA_031379155.1 Rubrivivax sp. | reverse complement strand
CTCGGGTATGTTTTGCACTGTGCTTGAGAAGTCGAAACGGCAAACTCCGCCACGCAGCACCGTGCGCTCTCCGCACTTACCGGTCTTCAGGAAGTCAGGGCTGTAAAAGCCATCACCGTCGCCATTGCCGGTGTTGTCATTGAGGATGACAGTGCCAGGAATGCTGTTGGAACTGCTGAACCAGGTCGTGACCTTCCTGCCTTCGTATTCGAAGGGTACAAAACCTGTCTTGGAAAAGCTGCGTTGCTCAGCAACCATCTGCTTTTGCTTTTCAGCTGCAAAGCCCAGCATGATGTTGAAACGGTCCCTGTTGAAGTCCCCAAAGCCTTTGGTGATGGCAACGTTGCCGCTTCTGCCGCCAGCGTGCTGCGGCAGGTTGGCGGTGATTGACACTTCACCGTCGGTGGCGTTTTTCTTCAGGATGAAGTTGACGACACCGGCAATGGCGTCGGCACCGTAAATGGCCGATGCGCCGTCGGTCAGCACTTCGATGCGTTCAACCATGCTCAGCGGAATGCTGTTCAAGTTAACCGTGGTGCCCGTGTTGTACGGCGCCAGGCGGCGGCCGTTGAGCAGCACCAGCGTGTATTCGCTGCCTATCGAGTGCAGTGACGCGGTAGTCACGCCGCCGCCGCCGCCGTTGACCGACTTGGACGCGGTGACAAAACCCTGCATGCTGGGCAGTGACTGGATTAGGTCGGCGGCGGTGGTGAAGCCGCTGCGCTCGATGTCTTCACGACGGATCACGGTCACTGGCAATGCCGATTCGGCGTCCACGCGTTTGATGGATGAGCCGGTGATTTCGACCCGCTGCACGTCTTGGGCTTGAGCCGACGCTGTGGCCAGCAAAACGCTGCCACTTAGCGCAAGCAGCGCTGCGCTGCACACTTTGGATTTCTTGAACATGAACCACTCCTGTGGGAAAGTTGATTGGCTACCCCAGGTTGCCCACGACGCCAGAAACTGGCCTTGTAGGCCAAGCTGGACACCGATGTGGCAACGATGTAACTCCATTGTCATGGAGGGGCCATAGACGCTGCCGGGGGAAAACCCAATTGGGGTGCTGCCTGTTGGTAGCCGGCAACAGCGGGAAGAAATTGGCGGTCTCAGCCGTAGCGGTCAGCAACAAGGTCCGCAATGAAAAAGGGCAGGCCTCTTGGCCCGCCCTTTTGCTGCTTGGAAGCTGCAGCGAAGAAGGTTCAGAACTGGTAGCCCACCTTGAGCGTGAACACGCGACCCAGCGGGTTGGTGTAGCGCTCGTCAAAACCGGCCTGGAAGCCTTGGTTCTTGTTGGTGTAAGGCGGGTCTACGTTGAGCAGGTTCAGGATGCCACCCGAGATGGTCAAACCCTTGATGCCCTTGTAGGTGACATTGAGGTCAAACAGCTCATAGTCAGCCACCTTGTTGGTGAAGGCAGCGCCGATGCCGCACTGCGCGTTGCAGTCGGTGTAGCCGCGGCGGAAGGTCTGTGCCAACGCACTTTCCCAAGCGCCCGACTCCAGCGCGAAGCGCAGCGTGTGGCCGTAACGGCTGACGGGGCTGTTGTCAAAGTAAATGCCGTTGTTGTTGAAGTAGGCGCCGCCCTTTTCACGCTGGAACTCGTACTTCGCCACCATGGTGCCGCGGTAGGCCACCTTGGCCTTGCCCATGCCCGACAGGTTGGCGCTGAAGTCAGCCTGCAAGTCAACGCCGCTGGTCCGCCGGTTGCCCGTGTTGAGGGTGCCGTTTTGCACGTAGGCCAGGGCGTCACCGCCGACGATCTGGCAAGGTGCCAGACGCAGGCGCAAGTCGTTTGGCACAGCACTGCAGCGCACAAACAAACTGGCGTACTTGGCGGTATCGGCAAAGATCGCAGGTTGAGACACCGAGCCAATAGACTGCTCGATGAAGTAGCTCCAGTAATCCATGCCAAACGAGAAGTTGGCCGATGGCTGGGCAACAAATCCCAGCGTGAAGGCCTTGGACTTTTCAGGGTCGAGGGCGCGGTTGCCGCCCGTTTGGACCTGGAACTGGAGGCCGCAATCTCGCGTGCGCACGCCTCCCGCCGCCACGTTCAACACACCACCTGGGCACAGCACAGGGTCGTTGTAGCTGCTGGAGGTGTTGGTGTAGGAGTTGGGTTGGAACAGGTCATACAAGGTGGGGGCACGGAAGCCCGTGTTCACCGATGCGCGCAGCAGCAACTGCTCAACCGGCTGGTAGCGAACCGCCAGCTTGGGGTTGGTGCTGTTGCCAAAGTCGCTGTACTTGTCAAAGCGCACCGCAGCGGTGATCTCAAGACCCTTGAGGATAGGGAACGCGGTCTCGACGGCCAGGCCGGAAGAAGTTCTGTCACCAGAAATGTCTTCGGTGTTCTCCAGGCCAGAACTGGCGGCCTGGCGGATGAGCACGAAGTTATTGGTGTACTCGGCCTTTTCTTTCTTGTGGTCACCGGCAACTGCGATGCTGGCGGCACCGCCGGGCAGCTTGAACATTTCAGCGCTGGCCTGGAAGCCGATTTGTTGCAGCGTGCCCTTGGACTTTTGCACTTCGCCCAGGATGCGGATGCCCTGCATGTAGGCCAGTCCTGCTGCTGTTTGCGGTCCAAAAGGATTCAGGCAAGGCACTGCCGTGCCAACGCCACCCACCGTGGTGGCGGTGGTGCAGTTCAGGCCCTGCTGAAGTGCGGCCTTGTTGACATAGCCGCCCGTGAAGTTGCCCAGCACGGTGGACTTGCCGTCCAGGCCATAGAGCTGGTACTCCACCGGACCCAAAGCGCCTTCCAGCTGCAACACCACGCGGTCGGTGGTGTTCTTGGGGTTGCTTTGGCGTCCGCCGATTTCAGAGGTGCGCCAGTTCAAGGAAATGGGCAGCGCAGGATTCAAGCCGGCTGCGGCGGGCACACCACCTGAGCCGCCGGGGAAGAAAGGATTGGCGAAGCCCGGGGTCATGCTCAGGGCCGTGATGGGGGTGGGCGAAATGATCGAGGTCAGGTCATTCTCGGCTCGCACCACTTCGAGCGAAGCCGTTTGACCAGCGAACATCACTGCCGCCTTAACCATAGCTGACTTCTGCTCTTGGTCGGGCACGATGTTGATGAAGGGGATGAAGTCGAAGCGGCAGTCTGCGCCGTTCACGTTTAGCGAGAAAGGAGGCAAACAATTGGGCAGAGTCGGGTTGGTCGACAAGATCCCTTGCGTGTAGTTGGCCGGATAGGTGGTGGGGCTCAGGCGGTTGTAGCCACGCTCGGGCAAATAGGCCGTGCGCGCAAAGCCGCGGTCAGTGGATTTCAGCGCCTCAAACTTGCGCCAATTGATGCCACCGAAGATGTTGAAGCCATTGCGGTCCAGCGAACCAAATCCGCCACCCAGGGTCACGGCTTTGGTGTCACCGCCGCCTTCACGCTGCGGCTTGGTGATGATCACGTCGCCCTTGAAGCCTTGAAAGTCGCGCTTAGTGATGAAGTTGATCACACCTGCCACCGCGTCAGTGCCGTAGATGGCGGATGCGCCGTCGGTCAGCACTTCAACACGGTCAATGGCCACCAGCGGAATGACGTTCAAGTCCACGGCCGCAGCCGAGTACGGGTTGTTCACCATGCGCTTGCCGTTGAGCAAGACCAGCGTGCGTTCTGAACCCACGCCGCGCAAGTTGGCATAGGAAGCGCCACCGTTGCTGGAGCCCACTGACGAGTTACTCACGGTGGAGCTTTGGTTCTGGGCCAACAAGGCCACCACCTGCTCGGCATTGGTGACACCCGATACGGCGAGTTCGTCGGCACGAATGACCGTGACGGGCAACGCGGTTTCGGAGGCCACGCGCTTGATCAGCGAGCCGGTAATTTCGACGCGGTCGACCGTTTGTGCATAGCCAGGTGCCGCGAGCACGCCGGCCATGGCCACGAGGACGCCAGCGCAAATTTGGGTTTTCTTGAACATGAGTCTTGAACTCCAGAGGTAGATGGTTTCCGGTGAGAAACACGGGCTGAAAAGAGCG
>JANNEX010000289.1:0-3246 GCA_031379155.1 Rubrivivax sp. | reverse complement strand
GTTCAGGTCGACGCGGCGGCTCTTTTGATAGTCAGGCGCCCACTTCACGTCGGGCCACAGGTCCAGGCTGGGCGGCTCCATATAGGCCGGGCCGGAGCCGTCGAGCACCACGTGCGCGTGGCGCGTGGCGGCGCAGTTGGGAATCATGGCCACCGGCAGGCTGGCGGCGTGCGTGGGGTAGGTGGCGATCTTCACGTCCAGCACGGTGGTCAGGCCGCCCAGGCCTTGCGCGCCTATGCCCAGTGCGTTGACTTTTTCGTAGAGCTCGATGCGCATTTCTTCGAGCTTGTTGGCCGGGCCGCGCGCCAGCAATTCGAACATGTCGATGGGCTCCATCAACACCTCTTTGGCCAGCAGCATGGCCTTCTCGGCCGTGCCGCCCACGCCTATGCCCAGCATGCCCGGCGGGCACCAACCGGCGCCCATGGTGGGCACGGTTTTCATGACCCAGTCCACCAGGCTGTCGCTGGGGTTCATCATGATGAACTTGCTCTTGTTTTCACTGCCGCCGCCCTTGGCCGCCACCGTGAGGTCTAGCTTGTTGCCGCTCACCACGGTCATGTGGATGACGGCGGGTGTGTTGTCCTTGGTGTTCTTGCGGCCAAACAGCGGGTCGGCCAGGATGGAGCCGCGCAGCTTGTTGTCGGGGTCCAGGTAGGCACGCCGCACGCCTTCGTTGACGGCGTCTTCGACGCTGCCAGTGAAACCCTCAAAGCGCACATCCATGCCTATCTTCAAGAACACGTTGACGATGCCGGTGTCCTGGCAGATGGGGCGTTTGCCTTCGGCGCACATGCGGCTGTTGGTCAGGATCTGCGCGATGGCATCTTTAGCCGCCGGCGCCTCTTCGCGTGCATAGGCACGCGCCAGGTGGGCGATGAAGTCGGCCGGGTGGTAGTAGCTGATGAACTGCAGGGCCGCAGCCACACTGTCGATAAGGTCGTTTTGGCGGATGGAGGTGACGGCGTTGGGCATGGCAGAGTCCAGGGTTTTTTGCAGCGAGCGTCAGTTTAACGAAGGGGCCTTCCAGCAATGCAGCCAGCCATGCAGACCACCACCCAACCGGGTTGGGCCGCGCGCCTGCTGGGCCACGAAAGCGCTGCGGGTGTGGCGCTGGCGCTGGCCGCGCTGCTGGCACTTGTGCTGAGCAATTCGCCTTGGGGCGACGTCTACTTCAAGCTGCTGCAGACCCCCGGCGAAGTGCGGCTGGGGCAAGACCTGCTGGTCTTGTCCAAGCCGCTGCTGGTTTGGGTCAATGACCTGTGGATGGCGGTGTTCTTCTTCTTGGTGGGGCTGGAGATCAAGCGTGAGTTTCTGGTCGGCGAACTGGCTGACCGCCGCCAAGCTGCGCTGCCCGCCGTGGCCGCGCTGGGCGGCATGGGGGTGCCAGCACTGATCTACGCCGCCTTCAACGCGGGTGACGCCGTGGCGCTGCGCGGCTGGGCCATTCCTTCGGCCACCGACATCGCTTTTGCCGTGGGCGTGGTAGTGCTGCTGGGCCGGCGTGTGCCGCTGTCGTTGAAAGTGTTCCTGACGGCAGTGGCCATCATCGACGACCTGGGCGCGGTGCTCATCATTGCGCTGTTTTATACCGAGCAGTTGTCGGCTCCCATGCTGGCCGGCGCAGCTGTTTGCGCTGCCGGGCTGGTGCTGCTCAACCGCCGAGGTGTGCAGCGTGTGGACGTCTACGCCGTGGTCGGCGTGCTGATGTGGCTGTGCGTGCTGAAGTCGGGCGTGCACGCCACGCTGGCGGGCGTTGCCACGGCGCTGGCCGTGCCCATGGCACGCAGCGGCGGCGGCTCGCCTTTGCAAGACACTGAACACGCGCTCAAGCCCTGGGTGGCCTTTTTCATCTTGCCGGCCTTTGCATTTGCCAATGCCGGTGTGTCTTTGGCGGGAATCACCGCCAGCACCTTGCTGCAACCGGTGACGCTGGGCGTGGCGGTGGGCCTGGTGGTGGGCAAGCCTGTGGGTGTGTTTGCCGCCACCTGGCTGATGGTGCGTGCCGGCCTGGCCACCAAACCCGCGGGGGCCGACTGGTGGCAAGTGCTGGCCATCAGCATGCTCTGTGGCGTTGGCTTCACCATGAGCCTGTTCATTGGCGGCCTGGCTTTTGAAGGCCAGGGGCCGCAATACGAGCAGCGGGTAAAGCTGGGGGTGCTGGCCGGCTCGCTGGTCTCGGCCAGCCTGGGTGCTTGGCTGTTTGCGCAACGCGCGCGGCGCGCGGCTGCCTCAGTGGTGGCCCGTTGAGGTCGCCGCCGGGGCCATCAGCTTGTCGGTGTAGGCAATGGCCAGCGCCGAGAGCAAAAAGGCGACGTGGATGAGTGTCTGCCAGAGCAGCACTTTTTCGCTGTAGTTGTCGGCGTTGATGAAGGTCTTGAGCAGGTGGATGCTGCTGATGCCGATGATGGCCGTGGCCAGCTTGACCTTCAGCACTGATGCGTTCACGTGGCTCAGCCATTCGGGCTGGTCGGGGTGGTTCTCGAGCCTCATGCGCGAGACAAAAGTTTCGTAGCCGCCCACGATGACCATGATGAGCAGGTTGCTGATCATGACCACGTCAATGAGGCCCAGCACCACCAGCATGATCACGGTTTCATTGAGCTTGGGTACCCAGTTGGCGTCGGCCTTGTAGCCGATGCTCTTGACCAGCAGGTCCAGCGATTCTTTGTTGCCAAACACGGCCTCGATCAGGTGCGTCAGCTCCAGCCAGAAGTGAAAGACGTAGACGCACTGGGCCACGATCAAGCCCAGGTACAGCGGCAGTTGCAGCCAGCGGCTGGCGAAGATCAAGTTGGGCAAGGGCGGCAGGCCGCCGGGCTTGGGGTTGGAACTGCTGGGCTTGGACATCGGGGTACAGCTTGCGCTGAAGGTGACAATGGAAGGGCACAAATTGTAGATTCTGGGTTGTGACCACCAAACTGTGACCACAAAAACACAGCGTCAGGCGAGCGTCAGAGCCAGGCCTTAACTTGTGCGCAAGCCAAAAATTCGCAGCCCTAGGAGACACCCATGTCTGACAGCCAGCCCACCGAGCTGATAACCCACCAACCCCCTGCTGCCCTGGTGGCTGCCGCGCGTGTCTCGGGCATGCCGGCGTACAGTGCCCTGGTGGCCGAAGCTGAGGCTGACCACGAAGCCTTCTGGGCCCGCCTGGCGCGTGAATTCGTGAGTTGGAAAACGCCTTTCACGAAGACTTTGGACAGCAGCAACGCGCCGTTCTACAAGTGGTTTGAAGACGGCACG
>JANNEX010000565.1:0-22842 GCA_031379155.1 Rubrivivax sp. | reverse complement strand
GGGTTGATGGCCAGCAGCTCCACCTCAAAGCGCAGCACGGCGTTGGGCGGTACATCAGTGCCGGCACCGCGTTCGCCGTAGGCCAGCGCTGCAGGGCAGGTCAAGCGCGCCTTGCCGCCCACTTTCATCAGCTGCAAACCTTCGGTCCAGCACTTGATGACGCGATTCAGCGGAAAGCTGGCCGGCTGGCCGCGCTTGTAGGAACTGTCAAATTCGCGCCCGTCGGGAAAGGTGCCGCGGTAGTGCACTTTGACGGTGTCGGTGGCGGCGGGCGACGCGCCTTTGCCTTCGCTCAGGTTGCGCATCACCAAGCCGCTGGCGGTGGTGACAGCGCCGCTTTCTTTGGCGGCGGCGGCCAGCGGGTCGCCCTGTGCCAAGACAGGGGCAACCGTGAGCGCCAAGGTCAAGGCCAAGGTCGGGGCCAAGGTCAGGGCCAGGGTTGCAAAAAAGGTGGAAGTCAGACGCATCAGCAGAACCCGAAACAGTTGCAAGGGGCGCCGATCATTGCAGACTGCGCGCCCCAGCAGACGCCGACGCAATGCTCTGCACCACCCACTGTTCCAACATTCGCTTTTCGTAACCCAACTCTTGGGTCAGCGGGCGCCACAGGTAGTTGAGGTCGGACAGCTGGGCTTGCCCACTGCGCAAGGTCTGGCCGCCAGCACTCAGGGTGTAGCGCAGGCTCATGCGCGGCCAGTCGGCGCCGCCGCGCATGACACGCAGCTCCTGGCCATGCCAGGGCCGCAACTCGCCAGCCAGGTCAAGGTCAGTGACTTCCAGCTTCAGCGTCTGGCCGTCGGGCAGCAGGCGGCCCATGCCCTGGATCAGCACAGCCAGTTGCGTCAGTGCGCGCTCGCGGTCGAAGCGGTTGCGGCCGGCGTCGCTGTATTTTTCGCTGTCAATCCACTGCACTTCAACGCTGCCGCTGGCCTGAGCCAGCGGCGGCGCCATGCACAGCGCAATCAGTAGCGGTGGCAACGCGAGTCGGGTGACATGGGACATGGCAGTCTCCGATGACCAAAACGCCATCGTGCACCTGTTGGCCGGCCGTGTGCAGAGCTTTTTTCGCTTCTTTACTTCGATGCGGGAGATGCAGAGGCTGACCAGCTATCGCGCAGCGTGGTGATGCGGTTGAACACCGGCGCCGCTGGCGTGTGGTCTTTGTTGTCGGTGATGAAGTAGCCGTGGCGTTCAAACTGAAAGCGCTGTTCTGTATGCCCAGCAGCCCCCACAGCCACCAAGCCGGGTTCGACGAAGGCGCTGACCACCTGCTTGCTCTTGGGGTTGAGTGCGTCATGGAAGTCGCGCCCACCGGCGTCGGGCTGGGCTTGCGTGAACAAGCGGTCGTAGAGCACTACCGTGGCGGGCACGGCGTCATGCACACCCACCCAGGTGATGGTGCCTTTGACTTTGACGGCATCAGCGCCCGCCGTGCCACTCTTGGTGCCGGGAACAACTTGCGCCAGTACGCGCACCACTTGGCCGTTAGCATCGGCCTCGCAACCGGTGCATTCGACGACCACGCCGTACTTCAGGCGCACCTTGTTGCCCGGGAAGAGGCGGAAAAATCCCTTGGGTGGCACGGCGGCAAAGTCGTCACGCTCTACCCACACCTGCGCGCCCAGGCCAAATTCGCGCTGGCCCAGTTCGGGCTTTTGCGGGTGCGCCGGCGCGCGGCAGGGCTCGATGTGTTCAGCGCTGCCAAACACTTCGGCCCAGTTGGTCAGCAGCAGCGGCAGCGGGTCCAGCACGGCCATGGCGCGTGGCGCCTGGCCTTCCAGGTCAGCACGCAGGCAGCCCTCCAGCACGGCATAGTCGAGCCAGATGTTGGACTTGCTGGCACCGGTGCCGTCGGCCATGGCGCGGATGCTGGCCGGCGTGTAGCCGCGTCTGCGCATGCCGTAAATCGTGGGCATGCGCGGGTCGTCCCAACCGTCGACAATTTTTTCTTCCACCAGGGCGCGCAGCTTGCGTTTGCTGGTCACCACATAGCTCAGGTTCAAGCGCCCAAACTCATACTGTTTGGGCAGCGGCTGCGCCAGCAAGCCCGCCTCGGCCAGGCGCGCCAGCAGCCAGTCGTACCAGGGCCGTTGGTCTTCAAATTCCAGCGTGCAGATGCTGTGCGTGATGTTTTCCAGCGCGTCTTCAATCGGGTGCGCGTAGGCGTACATCGGGTAGATGCACCAGGTGTCGCCGGTGTTGTGGTGGTGCGCGCGTTTGATGCGGTACAGCGTGGGGTCGCGCAGGTTGATGTTGGGGCTGGCCATGTCGATCTTGGCGCGCAGCACGGCAGCGCCATCGGCCAGTTCGCCAGCCTTCATCTGGCGCAGGCGGGCCAGGTTTTCCTCGGGTGAGCGGCTGCGAAAAGGGCTGTTGGTGCCGGGCGTGTTGAAGTCGCCACGCTTGGCGCGCATCTCATCGGCACTTTGTTCGTCGACATAGGCCAGGCCGGCTTGCACCAGCGCTTCGGCAGCGCGGTACATGAAGTCGAAATAGTTGCTGGCGTAGTAGAGGTGGCTGGTGCCGTTCACGTCCCACTCAAAGCCCAGCCAGTGCACGGCTTCGATGATGGCGTCGACGTATTCCTGCTCTTCCTTGGCCGGGTTGGTGTCGTCAAAACGCAGGTGGCAGACGCCACCAAAGTCGCGCGCCAGGCCAAAGTTGAGGCAGATGCTTTTGGCGTGGCCGACGTGCAAGTAGCCGTTGGGCTCAGGCGGGAAGCGGGTGCGTATGCGTGCCGGGTCAAGCGCGCCGGCGGCGTGGTGGGCCGCATCACCCGGGCTGCCGGCAAAGCGGCGTTGTGCGTAAGTGCCGGCCTCCAGGTCGCGTTCAATGATGCCGCGCAAGAAGTTGCTGGCCACAGGGGTGGAAGACGTGTCGTGGGCCATGCGCGCGCCGCTGCTAGAGGAGGGCGGATTCTATCGACCAGGGTGAGCATCTGGCCCCCGCTATCCAGGCCCGTGTTCCAGCCCCTTGACCCAGCGCAGCGAAGGCAGCGCAAAGGCCAGCGCCAGCACCACGCCACCGGCCACGTCCAGCGCCACATGCTGGCGTATGGCCAGCGTGGAGTAGACGATGAGCGCGCCCCACAGCGCGTTGAGCACACGCGGCCAGGCGGGCGCGCGCAGTTGGTGCAGCAAGCGGTCTATCCACACCGCGCTGAACACGGCGGTGGCCACGTGCAGTGAAGGGAAGGCGTTGCCCGCCGCGTCCACGCCCTGCAACAGCGCAAAGCCGGCGTGGTTGGCGATGTTGGCCGGCAGATGCGCGGTGGGCACCGCCGTGGGAAAGACATAGAAGCACAGCAGGCCGGTGAGACACAGCGCCGCTATCCAATAGCCATAGACCACCAGGTGGCGCGGTGTCGGCATCAGGCCCGCAGGAATGCCCACGTAGAGCCACAGCGAGGCATAGGCCGCCATGGCTGCAGGCTGGAAGGGCAGCCAGTGGTCCAGCGCCGTCAGCGGCATCACGGTTACCGGCCGTACAGGGTGGCGCAGCAGGTAAAAGTAGGCCACGAAGAAGACCCACATGAAGGCCGTGATGGACAGGAACTTGAAGACGAAGCGGCGGCCCACCAGCCGCCGCAAGGCTTGCGACCAGGACAGCGCCAGCGCCTGAGCCGGCAATGGGTGCAGTGGAGGGGTGCGGCTCGGCGGCACGACAAGTGCGCCTCGGGCGCGCAGATTCAGTGCCTACAAATTTACCATCGCGTGTGGGCCACAAGCTTGCCGCAGCGCCGCGTCGCGCTGCGGGTGACAGCGATAATCAGCGCCAGTCTGTTGTGCCGCTTTGCCGCTTTGCCTCTTCGCCGCTACACCGGTCGCCTCGCAGGCGGCCCCACTGTCATGAACCAGGCGCCATTGCCGCAATTTCCTACCTCCCTTGGGCGCCACGGCCTTGGCCTGCTGAGCGCCCTGCTGGGCGCCTTGCTGTTGTCAGGCCCGGCCCAAGCCGATGAGCCGCTGTGGGAGCTGGGCCTGGGCGCCGCCGGCCTGCACCTGCCGCACTACCGCGGCAGCGACCAGTCGCAGAACCTGCTGCTGCCGCTGCCCTACTTCGTCTACCGCGGCAAGATTTTTCGCGCCAACCGCGAAGGTGCCCGGGCGGTTTTGCTTGACACAGAACGGGTCGACGTCGACCTGAGCCTGACCGCCAGCGCCCCGGCCAGCAGCAACAGCAACCGCGCCCGCGCCGGCATGCCTGACCTGGCAGCCACCGTGGGCCTGGGCCCCAACATGAACGTGCGTCTGGCCAAAGGCAGCGACTGGAAGCTGGACCTGCGTGTGCCCGTGCAAGCCGTCTTCACGCTGCAAAGCCATTCCAGACAATTGGGCTGGACCACCAACCCCGTGCTCAACCTGGACCTGCGCTGGCAGGGTTGGGACATAGGCGCGCAAGCTGGCCCCCTATGGGCCAGCCGCTCCTATCACGCCTACTTTTACGACGTGCCCACGGCTTACGCCACAGCCACCCGCGCCGCCTACAGCGCGCCCAGTGGCTACGCGGGGTGGCGCTGGACGACGGGAGCATCACGCCGCATCGGCAAGCTCTGGCTGGGCGCCTATGTGCGTGGCGACAGCGTGGCCGGCGCCGCGTTCGGGCCCAGCCCCTTGGTGAAGAAATCCAGCCAGCTGAGCTACGGTTTGGCGCTGAGCTGGGTTTTTGCGGTGTCCGATGAGCGCGTTGCCGCCGACGACTGAAACCCTTGGCGCGCGCGCGTTGGCGTGGCCCTTGCAAGGGCTGGCCTGGCTGGCGCTGCAACTGCAGCTGCTATTGCTGGGGCTGATGTCGCTGTTGTGGAGCGGCGCCGCACTGCTGCTCTATCCCGTGCTGCCGCGCGCCACCGGCCGCCGCCTGGGCCGCGCCATGATTGCCTACGGCTACCGCGTCTTTTGGCGTATCACCGCAGCTTTGGGCATGCTGCGCCTGGACGCGACGGTGCTGGATACGCTGCGTGACGAAGCCGGCCTCATCGTGGTCGCCAACCACCCCAGCTTGCTGGACGCGCTGATGCTGGTGGCGCGCCTGCCACGCAGCGCCTGCATCATGAAAGCCAGCCTGGTGCACAACCCCTTTTTGGGACCGGGTGCGCGGCTGGCGCGCTACATCCGCAATGACTCGGCCTACGGCATGATCCAGTGTGCCGTGAAGGACTTGCAAGACGGTGGCCAACTGGTGATGTTCCCCGAAGGCACACGCACCACGCGCGCGCCACTGAACCCTTTGCACGCCAGTTTTGCGCTGATTGCCAAACGCGCCCAGGTGCCCGTGCAGGTGGTCTTCATCGACACCGTCTCACCCTACCTGGGCAAAGGCTGGCCGCTGTGGCGTTTGCCGCCGCTGCCCATGCACTTCAGGGTGCGCATGGGCCCGCGCTTCGCGCCGCACCAAGACCACCTGGCCCTGCTGGCCCAGGTGCAGGCTTGTCTCGTTGCGGGCTCAAGCGCCGCACCCCACCCACGCGAAGGAAAGCCATGAGCCTGAAGACCCGCTACATGACCGAGGGCAACGAGCGGCGCAGCTTTCTCATCGCGCGCGACGCTGGTTTGCTGCTGCTGGCGCTGTTCCTGCTGGTCGTCTACTGGCCCTTGCGCACGGTGCCCACGGGCTCGCGCGGCGTCATCACCATTGGCGGCGCCATCAAAGGCATCGAGGCCGAAGGCTTCACGCTGGTGGCGCCCTGGCAGCGCCTGGACATCTTCAACATCCGCGCCGAGCAAGCCGATGTGAAAGACGCCGACGGCGCCACCAGCGACACCCAGCCTGTGAAGACCAGCCTGACCGTGCGCTACAGCATCAGCCCCGACAAGGTGGCCGAGGTCTTCGAAAAATACAGCCACGACGGCAACCTCAACTCCTACATCCAGACCGCCACGCTGGAAACTTTCAAGGCCGTGACGGCGCGCTACAACGCGCCCGACCTGATCGCCAAGCGCCCCAATGTGTCGGCCGACATCGCCACGCTGCTGCGCGCCAAGGTGGCGCTGTATGGCGCGCAGATCATCAACATCGACATGACCAATTTCTCATTCAGCGCCAGCTACATGGCTGCCATCAACGACAAGGTGACGCAAGAACAATTGCGCCTGGGCGCCGAGAACAAATTGAAAACGGTCGAGGCTGAACAGAAGCAAAAAGTGGCCATCGCCGAAGCTGAAGCTGCTGCGGCGCGCGCCACGGCCGACGGTGCCGCCTACGCACGCTTGAAGGTGGCCACCTCTGAGGCCGACGCCATCAAGGTGCAGGGCATTGCCTTGGCGCAGAACCGCGACATCCTGGAGCTGCGGCGCATCGAGGTCGAAAAGATCAAGGCCGGCAAAGGCTGGGACGGCGTGCTGCCCACCGCCATCTACGCCGGTGCGCCCATCCCCTTCATCAACACCACGGGTGGCACCGTCAAATAGCTTGTGAAGTCCCAGCGGTCTAACACCCATGTGGTGCTGATCCCCAGCTACAACAGCGCTGGCCTGGTGGCCGCCACCGTGGCTGCGGCGCGTGCACAGTGGTGCCCCGTGTGGGTGGTGGTGGACGGCAGCAACGACGGCAGTGAAGTGGCGCTGCAAGCGATGGCCGCCAATGACAGCGGCTTGCGCGTGTGGGTGTTGCCGCACAACCAGGGCAAAGGTGCCGCAGTGCTGCGCGGCTTGCAAGAGGCCGCGCGCCAGGGCTTCACGCACGCGCTGACCATGGACGCTGACGGCCAACATCCGGCTGATCTGATCCCGGCCTTCATGCAAGCCTCTAAAGCGCGGCCCGAAACTATGGTGCTGGGCCGCCCGGTCTTCGACGCCAGCGCGCCGCTGCTGCGCGTGCGTGGCCGCCGTGTCTCCAATGCCTGGACCAACCTGGAAACCCTGGGCGCGGGCGTCGCCGATTCGCTCTACGGCTTTCGTGTCTACCCCATCGCCGCACTGATTGCCGTGATGCAAGGCCAGCGCTGGATGCGCCGCTTTGATTTCGACACCGAAGCCGTCGTGCGCCTGGCCTGGCGCGGTGTCAAACCCATCAACCGGGACGCGCCGGTCAAATACCTAACGCCGCAAGAGGGTGGGGTTTCGCACTTCCGCTACGGCCGCGACAACCTGCTGCTGACGTGGATGCACAGCCGGCTGATGGTGGGTTTTGTGCTGCGCCTGCCGCTGTTGTTGTGGCGGCGCTGGCGCGGGCTACCGCCGTTTCAGGTTTGAATTTGACTGGGTGCGGCAATGGCGATTTGCAGCATCTCGTTTCTCGAAATCAAGCAGCTTCTTCCACGTGTTTTCGCACGCTCAATTTTGTAGGTGGGCTACGCGAAACAGGTGGCATTACAGCATCACCATGCCAACTTGCCGCACAAGCATGACCGCGTCAACACGCCGCCCACCGCAGCGATCATGGTGTCCTTATGTCTCATCGCCGCCATCTTCCTCGCCAGCAGAAAGTTTCTCCGCCTCGGGCAATTTGCCCGCAAAGAACGTCTCAATTTTGGCCGCAATTTGGCCCGGGGACTGAGGATTCAAACCCAGCCCAAGGCGGTCGACATACCTGCGGCCCGGATGCAGCGTGTCCCACGATGATCGGACCTGACCTGCGCGGCCCGTGCCAGGCGTCTTGCTGCCGAATCCGTCAATCACGCGATTCCACAGGGGCTGGAACTTCTCGATCAATACGTTTTCGCCAAGCGGGATCCAAATGTCATCCACGGTCAAGGCGCGGTAGTAGAAATCGCCAATGGTTATCGTCGCGGTCTCATTGATTGTTGCGGACTCTTTGATCGTGGTGGCGTGTTGGCGCAGCCGGTCACGCAGAGCTGTCCCCGTAGCGGCGTCGAAGCTCAAGCCGCCCTTGCGTGCGCCCCTGGGCACGGCCTTGCCAACATAGATCGGCTGCTCGAACCGGCCGCCATTGTTCATCTCGCTGATCCGTCGATAGGCCGCAAAGTTGCCAACGTAGTAGATAGCGTAGACGCCTGCGCCGACCAGATGCGCAGTCGCTTCAAGCGCTTGGACTTGAGTGCGCAACAGTGCGTCGGCAACGCTCTCGCCTAGGTTGGTCTTGGCCAGCGGGTTATACGGTTCATGCGCACTCAAAGACGATCTCTTATTAGATATTGCTGGAACTCAGCTTACGACGATGGATGACGCCGAATGCCGCCTGGCTATGCGGCTTTTCGACTGAAGGGGCCCTGACTTTCTGTCGCACGCAGCGTGCTCGCCACCGAGGCCGCGATGACTTGTGCCAGGCGCACGGGCACGGCGTTGCCCAGCTGCCGCATGGTTTCCGACCATGAACCCTGGAAGATGTAGTCGTCGGGAAACGTTTGAAGGCGAGCGGCTTCTCGCACCGTGAAGTAACGCACCGAGCCGTCAGGCCGCAGGAGCATATTTTCGCCACCCGGCACACCATGGTCGCCAGCCTTGAGAGTTTTGCCCGGCTCATCAAGCGGGCTGCCGGTATGGCCAGCGTAGCTGCGTGCTCCTGGATTGAAGACGTGGTTCGCGATCTGGTTTTGGCCAGGTCGCTCTGGGTCGGGCAGACCCGTCAAGGCGTCGCGCACCGTGGCCCAAGGGAGGCGCGGGAACATTTCGCCGTCGCGCAATTGGGCAATTCGTGGGGCAAGCCTCTGTGGTGGCTCAGGCCGGCTGTGCTTGGCAATGCGATGCCGATCCCAATATTCACCGGTCACCCACTGGTCGCGCAGCAGCGCGTCTTCGGAGTGAGTTGGCTCCGGAAAAGCCCACTCGACGCTCAAGTCCGAGCGAAAGCCGATCAAGAAGACTCGCTCACGCTTTTGCGGAACGCCATGGTTCGCGGCGTTCAGCAATCGGTAGACCACGTTGTAGCTTGATGCGCCCGTGTTGCCTGTATGGTGACGCTCCAAGCGCTCGCGGTGTGCCTCCCAGGCCTCATCCTTCTTGCGGATGAGGTCGGGATGCGCGAGTTGCAGGTGGACGTATTCGAAGTAGGACGCGAAAGTCTGCCGAAGCAGCCCTTTAACATTTTCAAAGATAAAGGCCTTGGGCCGCAGCTCACGGACAGCGCGAACTGCCTGCGGGAACATGTCGCGCTCGTCCATGTGGCCACCGTGCTTGCCACCCAAGGAAAAGGGCTGACACGGCGGGCCGCCCGAGACAACCATTACTTCAGGGATGATCGAGGAATAGTCAAAGTTCCGCGCATCACCTTCGTGCACAGGCCATTGCGCCACGTCGCGAGCCTGGTTGCGCTGGTTGAAACGAAAGGTCTCGCAGGCATCGTGATTCCACTCAACGACGGCGGCATGGTCGAATCCGGCACGCCCCATGCCCATGGCTAAGCCCCCGGCTCCAGCGAACAGTTCAACGCTATGCATCCTAGCTTCCCTCCCGGTCCGCTTAACCGCGACGCAATGTCGCTCCTCCGGCATTCTGCACACGCCCCTGGCTCGGTCAATCACAGGCCCGCTAAGGCTCGGTGGCGGCGAGCGCCGCTGAGCGACCGTCGCAGACGTAGACAGCGAATCAAGTCTGGATGGTGGCTAGCACCGGGAACAGCAAGCTTTCGTCGGCACGCAACACGCCGCCGGCCTTGTCGATGGCAGCCTTAAGCTCTGCGGCGTCCAGCAAGGGGTAGAGGCTGGCGGCGCGGTCCATGATCTCAGTCGCCATCTGGCGCAACAAGCGCGCCGAGCCTTGCAGCTTTTGCTTGAACTGCGCCGGCTCCATGACGTCGTTCAGGCTGCGGTTGAGTTCCACAAACCAAGGCAAGGTGGCCTGGTCCAGCAACTGCGGCGGGTTGCGTTTTTGGCTGTGTGCCGACATCTCGCGCACAAAAGTCTGCACGGCCAAATTGAGTGGATGCACCTGGCTCAGTTCGTCGCGCATCTGGCCCAGCGCCACCAGGTCGGTGACGCCGCTGTGGAAGAACATCTTGGCCAACACACCCCAGTAGTAGCTGTAGTCCCAGAACACCTTGAGCGGCAGCACTTCGGGGTCGCCAAAGAGGCCGTACTGGTCCACATACAGCGTCAGTGCGTTGTCGTAAAAGCTGCGAAACACTTGCTCGTAAATTTTGACGTGGGCGCTGATGGCCACGCCCTTGTGGTCCAGCGCCACCAGCTCGGTGATGTAGGTGTTGCCTATGCCAATGAAGTCGCTGCCGGGTGAGTAGAAGGGGTCGAGAAAGCGGCCAGCCTCACCCGTCAGCGCCCAGCGCTGGGCTGAAAACACCTGCTCGCAGTCGAACGAAAAGCGCTTGAAAAAAGCGAAGTCTTGTAGCTGGTGGCGCTTGCCGTCCAGGTCAGCAAACAGGCGTGGCTGGAATTCGCGCAGCCAGTCCATGGCGCGCTCAAAGCTGTTCATGGTTTCCAGCTTGTGCCAGCGTGGGTCGGCCACGATGCCCACCGAGTGCGAGCCCGAAGCCAGCGGAATCAACCACACCCAGTAACCCGCGCCCACCAAGTGGTTGGTGGCCAGCCAGCGCGACGGGGTCACGCAGCGCGCCCGCCACTCGGGGTCGGCTGACCATTCATCGGGCACGATGTGTTCACTGACGCGAAACCACACCGCGTGCGCCGCGTGGGCGTTGTCACGCGCCAGGCCCAGCTTGCGTTTGAGCAGGCCGGCGCGGCCACTGGCGTCGATGACCCAGCGTGCTTGTGCCGTTTGCAGCGGCGCATCACCTTGCTGCCAGCGCACGTGGTGCATCGCTTGTGCATCGCCCTCAGGCGCCAGCGTCACTTCACGCACCATGGCCTGGTCGGTGAAGCGCATGCCACGGCGCTGCACTTCCTGGCCCAGGAAGTTCTCGAAGATGCCACGGTCCAGCTGCCAACTGCCCACGGGCAGCGCACGGCTGGTGCCCAGTTCAGTCACCGCAGCGATGTCGCTGGCGCCTTCGCTGAAGAAAAAGCGAAAGCCGAACTTCTTCAGTTGCGCGTCCATCAGGTGCTGCTTCAGGCCCAGCACGTTGGCGAAGTAGTGGGCGCCGATTTCAACGGTGGACTCGCCCACCTTGTGGCTGGCGTGGGGCACAGGGTGGGCGCGGCGTTCCAGCACCAGCACGTCCAGATGGGGCAGGCGCTGGCGCAGTTGCAGCGCCAGCGTCAGGCCGGCCAGGCCACCGCCCAGGATGATCACGTCATGCGTGGTGCTCGTGTTGGTCATGCGGCGTGCAGGGGTTTCATGGCCACCGTGTTGACCTCGGTGATTTCATGCGGCCGCTGGGGCAGGCCCCAGCGCTGCAACAAGCCAAAGTCAACCCGCGACCACCAGGGCACGGTCTGGCTCACATCAGCCTCGGCCACCTCAAAGCCCGCCGCGCGGATCAGCGCCACATAGTCTTGCGCTGACTTTTGCACCATGTCGGGGTGGCGAAACAGCAGCGTCACCCACAAGGATTGGATGAACGCCCGGCACGATTCACCGCTGAGCAAAAAACCGCCCGGCCGCAGCACACGGCGCAGCTCGGCCAACACAGCGCTTTGCGCCATCACGTGGTGCAGCAACTGGTGGCAGAAGATGAGGTCGACGCTGTCGTCGGGCAGGTCCAGACGCCGCGCATCGGCATGCAGCAAGCGCAGATCGAATCGTTGCGGACCGGTGGACTGCGCGGCGCGTTGCAATGAGGCCAGGTCAATGTCGGCGCCAATGATCTGGCGCGGTTTGAAGACTTCGTCGAGCAAGGGAAACGACAAGCCTATGCCGCAGCCGGCGTCCAGCAACACCGGGTTTGAAGGCAAGCGTGGGCCTAACAAACGTGCAAAGTCGGCGATGGCCACACGCAGCACGTATTTGATCCAGATGTCGGTGCCAATGAACCACTTGCCAAAGCGGGTTTCTGGCACCCAGTCGCTGACGTCAAGGCCGTTGGGGTTGCTGGAGACGATGCTCATGAAGTCAGGCGTGCGGAAGAGTCTGTGGATTCGTCGGGACAGCGCCGCCATGGTAGCGGCAGTCTTGCGCGGAGAATTAAAACCCCCCTCGTTTTGAGCGTCAGCTTCGGCCTTTCAGTAGAGGCCGCCGTTGACGGAAATCACCTGGCCCGTGATGTAGCCGGCTTCGGGGCTGGCCAAAAAGCCGGCCAACGCGGCCACGTCTTCGGGCGTGCCCGCGCGTTGGCAAGGCACCAGGCGTTTGATGGCCTCGGCGTCAAAGGCGGCGGCGGCCATGGGTGAGTCGATGATGCCCGGCGCAATGGCGTTGACCGTCACGCCGCGGCTGGCCACTTCGAGCGACAGCGCCTTGGTAGCACTGTTCAGCCCGCCCTTGGCAGCCGCGTAGTTGACCTGGCCACGGTTGCCGGCCAGTGCGGCGACGGACGAGACATTGATGATGCGCCCCCAGCGTGTGCGCAGCATGGGTAGCAACAGCGGCTGCGTGACACGAAAGAAGCCGTGCAAGGACACGTCGATGACGCGGTGCCACTGCGCCGCCTTCATGCCCGGGAACACGGCGTCGTCATGGATACCGGCGTTGTTGACAATGATCTGCACTGGCCCGGCGGCCAGCATTTGCGCCACGGCGGCGGCGGTGGCGGCGTCGTCGCTGAGGTCAAAGACACAAGGCAAGGCCTGGCCACCGGCGCTGCGGATTTCTTCGGCCAGTTTGTCCAGCGTGTCCGGTCGGCTGTTGCCGTGCAGCAGCACTGCCGCGCCGCTGGCCGCCAGGCGGCGCGCGATGGCCGTGCCCAGGGCGCCGCTGGCGCCGGTGACGAGTGCACGTTTGCCTTGCAAGCTTTGGATGTCTGGCATGACGGTCTCAGCCTCTCAGTCGGGCAAGGTGTTAAGGATGACGGTGGTGCGGCCGTCCACCAGCAGCTTGCCCTGCGCGTCGTGCAAGGCAAAGCGGTACATCGCCTGGCCGGTGTCGCCGGCCAGCTTGTGCGCCGACACGCGCAATTCGCCAGTGAGGTCGTCTAGGCGGCTGGCCAGCAAACGCACGCTGCGCACGCTGGCTAAAAAGCCCGGCGTGGGCGCCGCGCCAGGGGCTGCACACAGGCTGGCATGCAAGGCCATGGCTTGCGACGCGTACTCAATCGCGCTGGGCGAACGCAGCTGGCCTTGGCTGCGCAAAGGGTTGTGGATGTCGGCGTGGCTGATGGCGCTGCATTCGATGTACTCGGCCGACCACGACAACAGCGCGTGCAGCAAGCACATGCTGGCGCTGTGCGGCACGCGCGCGGCAATGCCGGCGTGGTCCAGCGTGGCGGGGTTCATGCCGCCGCCACCGTGACGCGCAGCGACTGGCCGCACAGGCCCTGCACCACCACGCTGGCCGCTGTGCTGCCGGCCAGGGCTTGCAGAAAAGGCAAGGCGCGTGCGGCGGGCGTGCGCTGGCGCAGATCGTCCAGGCCGGCGTGGCCACAGGCGGTGATGGATGCGTCGCCGGCCATGTCGATGTGCAAAGCGCGCCCGCCGCTCACCTCATTGGGTGCCAGCAGCAGCGCCACGGCAAAGACATCGCGCATGGGGCGCAGCGCCAGCAGCGGCTGCACGTAGGGCACATCGCAGACCACCAGCAGCACGTTTTGCTGACCGTGCGCACATTGCACGGCGGCCTCTTGCAAGCCGGCCGCAAAACTGGCGTCCAGCGCGGCCAGGCTGGTGGACGCGGCGCGTGAGGCTGCCGCGATGTGCCAGTAGCCGGCGGGCGCGTTGTGCACGGAATTGGTGAAGCGCGTGGGTGACACCAAGCGCTCTGGTGTGGCCAGTGCCTCGCACAACTGGTGGCAGTTGCTGGGGTCGCCACAAGAGCTGCTGAACACGGTCGTTAGGCCAGCAGCGTCCACGCCCGAACCCAGCAAGGCCTGGTCGGCGGCGAGGAGGGAGGCTTTGACGATGTTGCCAGCGCGGCGGCGTTCGGTAGCCGGCAAGCGTTGCGGCGGCGGCACTGCAACTTCGCCGTCCAACCAAGCGGCGGGTTCGCGCAGCAATAGCTGGCCGCCGGCCCAGTCGGCCAAGCCAGGAGCGAGCAGGCCGATGCCGATGACTGATACCGACACGCCATCGTTCGCATCAAAAAGGCGGCCGACTTCAGGGCCTGCGTCGCTGCTGGCACCGACGGTGTCGAAGGTCGGCACCGCATTGATGGCTGTCCTTGCAGCCTGGTTTGTCAGTACCGGCATGCGACTCATCTGCAACATTCACTGCCTTGAATTGGTGGTCGCAAAGCAGTCACTTGAAGCGTCGCGCCCTGCGTCGCTGTAAGGCCAGGATGGGCTCGCAACATCTTTCGACGCTTCTCTGATCCACTGTACTGCATAGCCGCCATACGTTCGATCGACAGCGAGCAAGCTGCGGTCAGACTTGAGGTGCAGGTGCACGACGGGAATGTCCACCAACCTCGTTCGGCCGCCTTGGCCCGCGCTTTGGGGAATTGCGCTGGCGTCGAGGAGGCGCGGCAGCACATCGGCGAGGCCATGCCCCAGCAACTCAAGCACAAGGCAAGCGGCCGACTGGTCGAGCGCGCAGGACAGCGCCTCGCGGCCAGGGGCCAGCGCGTGCAGCACGCTATCGGCAACTGCGCCCTTGGTGGCCAGCAGCAGGTACTCGGCCGGGCCGGCCCACAGCAGCCACGGGTCGCCGCCGTGGCAAGCGCCTGGCTTGGGCAGGGGCCCAAGCCCGTGATCTGCCAGGACCGTTTCGATGGTCGCGGCGCCGCCAGTCAGATGTCGCAAGACCAGCACGCGCAAGCCTTCGACGACGCGCACAGTCAGCGCAGCGCTTGGCGCTGGCAGCGACGCGCGCAACGCCTCGTCTATCGGGCTTGAAGTTGGCAGGCGATCAACCATGCAGACGCTCCCCGGCGGCGTCCAGGAAGGGAGTCTTGACCACTTCGGCCCTGATCGGTTGCCCCAGGTGGTAGGCCGTGATGCGCTCACCCAGGCGCTGGCGGCCTCGCTTGAGCATCGCCAGGGCCACGGGGTGGCCAAGGGTCGGGCTGAAGGCGCTCGACGTGATGAAACCTTCGATCGCGGCCGGCGGGGCTTTCAGGGTGATGTGGGCCCCCACGGGCAGACGGGTGCGGCGGTCCAGCGGCAGCAGGCCGACCAGTTGCATGCGGTCGGCGTCGGTCGCCACTGGCCGCAGCAACGAACGCCGACCGACGAAGTTGGCTGCTTTCTTGGCTATGCCACGGTCCAAGCCAACGTCGCCGGGGAAGGTCGTGCCGTCGGTGTCTGCGCCCAGGTGCAGGTAAGCCTTTTCCGTGCGCAGGATCATCAGCGCCTCGACGCCGTAGGGCGTCACGCCGAAGACCCGACCGACCTGCCACAGTCGGTCAAGCAGCGTCGGCGTGCAGTCCGACGGCAGGTTGATCTCGTAGCCCAGTTCACCACTGAAGCTGGCCCGCATCACGCGCATCGGGGTGCCCGCGTAGTTCAACTCGCGCAGCGTCATGTGCTTCATGGCCGAAGGGGCCAGCATCTCGTCGAAGCCTGCGGCCCGCAGCAGCGTCCAAGCCTTGGGCCCGGCCACGGTCACGTTGCCCCAGGCAGAGGTGACGGGCGTGATCAGCACGCGGTGGTGGACATACTCACACTGCAGCCATTCCTCGAAGGCGAGCACCACGCGATCCACACCGCCCGAGGTGGTGTTGACCCAGAAGTGCTGCTCACCCAGTCGCGCCACGATACCGTCGTCGAAGATCACGCCGTCTTCGCGCAGCAGCACGCCGTAGCGCGCCTGGCCAATGGCCAGCGTGGACATCGTGCCCACATACATCAGGTCCAGGAAGCTCGCCGCATCGGGCCCGTAGAGCTCGATCTTGCCCAGCGGCGAGGCATCGAACAGGCCCACGTGCGAACGCACGTGCAAGACCTCGCGCTCGGCGGCGCACAGCCGGCTTTCGCCCGCCTGCGGATAGGCCGCGGGCCGCAGCCAGCCGCCAAACTCTTCCAGCAGCGCACCGCGCCCCTCGTGCCAGGCCTGCGCCGACAAGTGCTTGAGCGGGCGCAAGCGTTCACCGGTTCGGCCGGCGGCCAGTGCGCCCAGCGTGACCGGTTTGAACGGGGGCCTGAACTTGGTGGTGCCCACCGCGCCAGGGCTGCGCTGGGTCAACTCGCCCATCAAGATCAGCGCATTGACGTTGCTGGTCTTGCCCTGGTCGGTGGCCATGCCCATCGTTGTGTAGCGCTTGAGGTGCTCGACCGAACGGTAGTTCTCGCGCGCGGCCAATGCCACGTCGGCCGCTGTCACGTCGTTCTGCAGGTCCACGAAGGTCTTGCCCGGCGCGCGTCCCAGAGTGGCCAGGGCCGCAGCGGCTGGGCTGTTGTTCGCCAGCACCTGGCCCAGCCCACCCACCGGCGCCATCAATGCCTCGCCCCGGCCCACCGCGCTGGCGTGAGCCAGCGCGCGCTGGGCGTCGAAGACACCGGCGCAAGTGCCGACCGAATCGATGCCCTTCAGTGCACGATCAGGCACGAACATGGCGGCGTCGTCCACCCAACGCAGCTTGCCGCCCGCCATCGAGACCAGGTTGACGGCGGGCGCCCAGCCACCCGCACTGGCAATGCAGTCCGCATCGATGTGCTGGACAGTGCCACCCGCGTGGGCTGACACGACGACGCCCTTCACCGCACGCTGGCCTTTGACAGCCACGATGGCGCTGCCACGAAACACCGGCACGCCTGGCGGCGGATCGGCCGCAGCGGCACTGCGGTGGTCGACGATGGCGGCCACGCCCACGCCGGCTTCTGCCAGCGCTTGTGCGGCCTGGTAGCCACTGTCGCAGGCGGTGGCCACCAGCACGCGGCGGCCGCAAGCCACGCCGTAGTGCGTGGCGTAGCGCAGCACCGCACTGGCCAGCATCACGCCGGGCCGGTCGTTGTCGGGGAAGAGCATGGGCCGCTCGAAGGCGCCGGTGGCCAGGATGATGCGGCCGCAGCGGATCTTCCACAGCCGCTCTCGCACCGCGCCGTCGATGGTCTGCGTGGCGGCGGCCAGCAGGTGGTCGTAGAGGCCGAACACGCTGCAGCGCGTCTGCACCTGCACACCGGCCCGTTGCAACTCAGGCAGGCGTGCGGCGCTGGCGGGCTCCAGCTGGGCCGCGCCTTCCATCAACAGCACCTGGTGGCCGCTTTGCGCGGCGGCCAGCGCCGCCTGCACGCCCGCAGCACCAGCGCCGACCACCAGCACATGCACCTGGCGCGAGACCTGGTCGTAGCGGTCGGGGTCGGGCGCGTTGGCGGCCACGCCCAGGCCCGCCATGCGGCGAATCATGGGCTCGAACAGGTGCCAGTGCGGCCACATGAAAGTCTTGTAATAAAAGCCCGCCGGCAGCAACGCCGCAAAGCGCGAGGTCAGTGCGGCCAGATCGAACTCCAGGCTCGGCCAGGCGTTGCCCGTGAAGGCGTGCAGACCCTCGCGCGCGACGATGTCGGTGGCCCGCGTGTTGGGCGTGCGCTCGCCGCCCAGGCCGATGTCGAGCAGACCCGTGGGTTCTTCCACGCCGCAGCTGAAGATGCCGCGCGGCCGGTGCAGCTTGAAGCTGCGGCCAACATGCACGATGCCCTGCGCCAGCAGAGCCGAGGCCACCGTGTCGCCGGCAAAGCCGCCGACAACCTGGCCGTTGAACGACATCGAGACCGGGCGCTGGCGATCGATCCAGTCCCCTGCGGGCGCAGCGAGTCGGTAGCCGCTCATGCTGCACTCTCCCGAGGTCGCGGCTCGGTGATGCCGTACACGGCATGCACCTCGTGCGTCACCGTGTCGCGCAACACATTGAACCACTGGCCGCAGCCAAAAGTGTGGCGCCAGCGCTCGGCGTGTTCGCCCTTCGGGTTCTCGCGGAAAAACAGATAGCGGCCCCAGGTCTCGTCATCGCAATCGAGCGGCGGGCGCGCAATGGCCGTCGTCCCGCCGCAGTGGAATTCGTTCTCGGCCCGGGTGCCGCACCAGGGGCAGCGCAGTTGCATCATGAGGTGAACTCTCCGCGACGAAGGCATCGTGCATCGCCGATGGCCGACAGCGATCCATTCGCGTCCTGCCACACGGCTGCGCCATCGGCCAGGCACCCGATGTCGTTGTCGACACCCTCGGAGTAGTGCCGAACGGCGTCGAGCAGCGATGCTGGATGACGATCACTGTGTGGCAAGACCTCGAACGCAACAATGCCCAGCGCGGCGAACCGGTCGCGTTCCTGCAGCACCTCGGCCACGCTGTGCTGTCGCAAGCGGAACAAGGAGATGTTGGGTGTGAGCTGCATGGCGCCGCCACTGGCGCCCAACAGCCACGGCTCAGTGAAACGCGCGAGCTGCGCAGCGACAGTCGAGCGCACAAGTGCCGCACTGAAAACCAGCGGATTGCCGCCCGAGAAGTAAAGGCCATCGGCAGCGCACAGACCGCCGATGTCCACCGTGCCGACCACCACGGCTTGGACATCGAAGAAGTCAAGTGCGGCGAACTCGGCGCACGCAGTGTTGTAGCGCTCCTGGTCGGGCGCCTGCGCAAGCCAGTGAATACGCTCCACGCCCTCGAGTCGCAGGCACGCAGCAATCGCCTCATTGCCGGGGCGTGGAAAGTTGCTGCTCAAAATCACCCTCATTGCGGCCTCAATGCGCGATGCCCGCCGCAGCCGCTTCGTCGATCAGCCGACCGGTGTGGAAGCGCTGCAGCTGGAAAGGTTCTGCCAGTTCGTGGTTGCGGCCGGTGGCCAGCACATGGGCGAGCGTCCAGCCGCCCACAGGAATGGCCTTGAAACCGCCGGTACCCCAGCCGCAGTTGATGAAGAGGCCAGGCACTGGCGTGGCGCCGATGATGGGGCTGCTGTCCTGCACCACGTCGACGATGCCAGCCCATTGGCGCAGCAGCCGCAGCCGACTGAACGAGGGGAACATCTCGACCGTGGCCGCCAGCACGTGCTGCATCACATCAAGACTGCCGCGCTGTGCGTACGAGGGGAAGTGGTCCAGCCCGCCGCCAATCACCAGCTCGCCCTTGTCGCTCTGGCTCCAGTACGCACCCAACGCGGGGGACAAGGTCACGGTGTTGAGCACCGGCTTGACCGGCTCGCTCACCATGGCTTGCAGCGCGTAGCTGGTGACCGGCAACTTGAACCCGGCCAATGCGGCCAGGACGGAAGAGTGCCCGGCCACGGCCAGGGCCACTTTGTCGGCGCGTATTTCACCCCGACCATCGCCCCGGTTCGTGTTGACGCCGACCACGCTGTCGCCTTGTTTGATGAAACCCGTGACAGCGCAGTTCTGCACGATGTCCACGCCCAAGGCCGAGGCCGCCCGTGCGTAGCCCCAGGCCACGGCGTCGTGTCGCACCGGCCCGCCACGGCGCTGGATGAAGCCGCCCAGGATCGGGAAGCGCGCAGCGGCGCTGAAGTTCAGTCGCGGCTCGAGTTGCTGCACCTGCCGGGCATCGAGCAGTTCGGCATCGATGCCGTTGCACAACATGGCGTTGGCCCAGCGCGACTGCGCGTCCAGGTCGTGGCGCGAGTGGGCCAGCGTCACGATGCCACGCTGGCTGAGCATGATGTTGAAGTTGAGCTCTTGCGCCAGTTTTTCGTACTGGCGCAGCGAAAAGTCGTACAGCCGCGCGCTCTGGGGATAGAGGTAGTTCGAGCGCACGATGGTGGTGTTGCGGCCGGTGTTGCCGCCACCGATCCAGCCCGCTTCCAGCACCGCGACATTCGTGATGCCGTGGTTCTTGGCCAGGTAGTAGGCCGTGGCCAGGCCGTGGCCGCCGCCGCCGACGATGATGACTTCGTAGCGCGGCTTGGGCTCGGCGTCACGCCAGGCGGGGGCCCAATCCTGGTGGCCTTTGCGGGCGGCGGCTAGAAGGTTCCAGGCGGAGTAACGCTGGCGCAGGGGTGTTGTCACATCAGCGGCCCATGGGCTGGCAAGCCTGCACCCAGGATCGTCCCGTCAGATTCACAGCGCAATCGCCTGCAGTGGCTCCTTGTCATCTCAGGCATCGGGCCACAGGCCAAAACGTTGTTGAAGCGGCGTCGGATCGGGGTCGTGCCCGGCAAACTGCTTGAACGCCTCTTCAGCCGGCACGCGGTGGCCGACGCTCAGGACCTTCTCGATCCAGGCCCTGGACGTGGCTGCGTCGTAGATCCCTCCCGGCGACTGCTCGAAAATCCTGACCGCATCGGCCGCCATCACGTCGGCCCACAGATACGAGTACAGCCCGGCGGCATAGGCGCCGATGAAGATGTGGAAGTTGTGCGTGACGCGCATGATCAGGTCCCAGGCCTGCGGCATACCCAACTCGGCCAGCGTGTCGTTTTCCACCTGCACCGGGTCGATGGGCTGGCCACTGCCGTCGGCCAGCAGGTGCAGCCGCAGGTCGACGATGGCCGGCAGCAGGAAGTCGGGGTTGAGGCTGAAGATGCGGTCGTACTTCAGGCCTTGTTCGATGCGGTCGATCATCGCGGCCTGCATCGGGTCTCCGCTGATGTGGTGCCGTGCAAAACGAGCGAGCAGTTCGCGGTCGCGCAGCCAGCGTTCGTTGATGAGTGCCGGCAGTTCGACAAAGTCCCAGGCCACGTGCTGGCTGCCCAGCGATGCGTAGGCAGACGTGCAATGCAGCATGTGCAACGCATGGCCGAACTCGTGGAAGAAGACGTTGGCGTACTCCCACGGCAACAGCACAGGCTGGTCTTCGGGCGGCGGCGGGAATGAGGAGTACACGGCTGAGATCGGCAACACGCGGCCGCGGAAGTTCTCGGCCTCGCGATACTGCATCTGGTACGAACCGTGCGCCTTGCCCGGGCGGTTGAAGAGGTCGAAGTAGAGGACGCCCAAAGGTTCGTCGCCCCGACTGACCTCGTAGACCCGGACGCTGGGGTGGATCAAGGGCGCATCGGCCAGTGGTTTGAAGCCCAGGCCGTGCACGCGGCCTGCGGCCCAGAACATGGCCTGCAACACGGCTTCCAGCGTCAGGTGTGCCTTCACCGCATCGCCGTCCAGGCCAAAGCGCTCACGGCGCAGCTTCTCGGCATAGAACTGGCGGTCCCACGGAGCCAGGCGGATGGGCGCGCCCTCGCTGTCGGCGATGGCTTGGTAGTCGGCCAGCTGGGCCTGTGCGGCTGCCTTGACGCTGCGCCAGGTGCGCTCCAGCAGGGCCAAGGCCGTCTCGGGCGTGCGGGCCATGCGGTCGGCCAGGGCGAAGTGGGCGTAGCTGGGGTAGCCCATCAGCCGCGCCAATTCACCGCGCAACTGCAGGGTCTCCGCGGCGATCGGCTTGTTGTCATGCGGGCCAGAGTTGTCGCCGCGGTCAGTCCACATGTGCCAGACCTTTTCCCGTAGATCACGCCGCGTGGCCAGCGTCAGGAAAGGCCAGACCGAGCCGCGTGCGTTGGGAATGGCCCAGATGCCCGGGCGGCCCTTCTCAGTCGCCGCCGCTGCGGCGGCCTGTCGCAAGGCTTCGGGCAGGCCGTCCAGGCCGGCTTCGTCTTCGATGAAGACCGCCTGGCTGCCGGCCTCCTGGATCAGGTTCTGGTTGTACTGCGATGACAGCGCAGCCAAGCTCGCGTTGATCTCGGCCAGCCGCAGCTTGGCCTCTTGCGGCAGTCCGGCACCGCGTCGCTGCATCCGCGTTCGCAGCACGTCCACGAGTCTTTGTTGCTCGGGGGAAAGCCCGGCCTGACCGCGCTGGTTCCAGACGGCGTTCAGGCGGGCGAACAGGCGTTCGTTGTGAGCGATCTCGTCGTCCAGCGCTGACAGCAAGGGCGCCAGGCGTTGCGCCACCGCAGGCATGTCGCCCAGGCTCAGACTGTTGGCATGCACGCGGTGAAGGCACAGAACCCGATTCAAGGCACGGCCGCAATCTTCCAGCGCTTGGGCCGTGTTCTCGAAGGTCGCAGACGCCGGGTTGGCGGCGATGGCACGCACCTCGGCACGCTTCATTTCGATGGCGGCACGCACGGCTTCTTCGAGCGCGGCGGACAGCACGCCTTCGAGCGGCGGCAGGCCGCCGCTGGGTCCGGACCAGGGGGCGAGCAAGGCCTGGGCGGCGGCCGAGACTGTAGGCGTTGTTTCCATGCTCACTCGACGGCAGTTCGAATCATCGCGCGTGCAAGGCCGCTGGCCATCTTCTCGCGCAGGTCGGCGTCTGGCGCCTGCTGGCCCAGCCGCACCAGGATCAGACGCTGAGATGGCACGACCATCAGTACGCGATTCTCCGAGCCGAGTGCGAACACGGCGTCGGCCGGTGCGGTCGGCACCAGGCTGCCGTTGCCCTCGCCACGGTTCGGCACGATCCAGTGGGTGCCGCCGTTGAGCCACCACAGCCGGCCGTAAGCCGGATGCAGCGGGTTGCGGCGGAAGATCGCCGACAGTCCCGCAGAACTGACCAGGCGTGCACCATCTTCAGCGACACCGCCATCGAGCACGATCTGGCCCAGGCGTGCCAGGTCGCGCGGCGTCGTTACGAGCCCGCGCGGGTTGCCGAGGAAGACAGTGAGTTCGTCGCTGCGTTGGCACCAGGCGGTGTCTGCCATGCCGGCCGGGCCGGTCAGCCAGATGCGGGTCAGCGCTGCGATCGACTGATCTGCCGCCGCTTCGAGCACCGGCAGCATCAGCGCATACGCCGAGGTGTTGTAGTAGTGGCGTGTGCCGGCTGGCGCCTCGAAGCGCAGCGCGTCGTCCAGGCCCGAGCACATCTCGAGCAGGTGTCGCACGACGATCGCACCCTCCTGCGCCGTCTCGGCACGCGACCAGCCGCGGCCGACGTATTTCGACACCGGCATTTCCAGGTCGAGCCGGCCACGGTCGACTGCGATCGCAGCCAACAGCGCCACCAGGCTCTTCTGCTGCGAAGCCACGTCTTCGCGCAGCGCACCATCACGCGCGGGGCCATGCACGTAGCGCTGCTCGAACAGTTCACTGCCAGCAGGCACCGGCCAATTCCGCTCGAGCACGGTGCGA
>JANNEX010000240.1:0-2588 GCA_031379155.1 Rubrivivax sp. | reverse complement strand
CTGACAAGGCATCGATGGCAGAGTTCACTGCTGCTGCGATCTCTTTGCTGGCCAGCAGGGCTTCGGGTGTTTCGCCGTCAGTTAGTTCACTCTCGGCGCGTGAAATTTCTTCACCGTCTTCGTCGCTGCGCAGCGCGGCTTGCGGCACCAGGGGGTCGCGCTTCATGTCCATCAGCGCCTTCTTGGCGGTGTTGACGGTGATGCGGTAGAGCCAGGTGTAAAAAGCGCTCTCGCCGCGAAACTGCGGCAGCGCGCGGTAGGCGCGGATGAAGCTCTCCTGCGCGATATCTTGCACCAGATCCACGTCGCGCACCATGCGGCCGATCAGGCGCTCAATGCGACGCTGGTACTTGACCACCAGCATCTCAAAAGCGCGCTGGTCGCCAAGCTTGGCTCGTTCAACCAGCAGGGCGTCTGCGTCCGCATCTGGGTTCAATCTGACGGTGCCACGGGGTGGCTGCTTTGCACAGAAGGGGCCGGTTTGGGCGGGGTGCGGCAATATACCGCAGCACGTAAGGCCGGCCAGTGTGGACAGGCAGCTTGGCGCGAGGTGGGCAGCCACCACGTGGTGGCGGGCTTCGAAGTCGCGCGCAAGCGCAGCAGCATCCAGGAGCCCAGGTCGACCATCACGTCCAAGCTCGATTCACGGCCGGCGGCGCGCCAGCATTGGCCGTCCCACGACAGCTCGGTGCTGGCGCGCGGCCCCTGCCACCAAGCCACACCGCTGACGATGGGCCACACCGCCAAAGCCGGCCACACGGCTTGTTGAAGATGGCCCAGCGCCCAGGCGCACAGCGCCGTCAAAGCCAGTGCCGTCACCAACGCGTTGAAAGCCCGCCAGCCAGCACTGTCTTGGCACACCACGCTGACCGCAGGTGCAGCGCGCACGGCGGTTTTGCTTGCTCAGGCGCGCCGGAAAACCAGCGTGCCGTTGGTGCCGCCAAAGCCGAAGTTGTTCTTTACAGCCACGTCAATCTTCATCTGCCGCGCTTCGTTGGCGCAGTAGTCCAAGTCGCACTCAGGGTCCTGGTTGAAGATGTTGATAGTGGGCGGCGAGACTTGGTGGTGTGTGGCCAGCACGGTAAACACCGATTCGATGCCCCCGGCCCCGCCCAGCAAGTGGCCGGTCATGGACTTGGTCGAGTTCACCACCAGGCGCTTGGCGTGGTCGCCGTAAGCCAGCTTGATGGCATTGGTTTCGTTCACGTCGCCCAGCGGCGTGCTGGTGCCATGTGCGTTGAGGTACTGCACCTCGTTGGCGTTCATGCGCGCGTTGCGCAGCGCCGCCAGCATGCTGCGCTTGGGGCCGTCGACGTTGGGCGCGGTCATGTGGAAGGCGTCAGCGCCCATGCCAAAACCGGCAAGCTCGGCGTAGATCTTGGCGCCGCGCTTCTTGGCATGTTCGTACTCTTCCAGCACCAGCACGCCAGCACCTTCGCCCAGGACAAAACCGTCGCGATCTTTGTCCCAGGGGCGTGATGCCGTCTTGGGGTCATCGTTGCGCGTGGACAGCGCGCGCGCCGCCGCAAAGCCACCCACGCCCAGCGGCGAGACGGTGCTTTCAGCGCCGCCGGCAACCATCACGTCAACGTCGCCGTACTCGATCATGCGGCCGGCCTGCCCAATGCAATGCAAACCCGTGGTGCAAGCCGTGACGATGGCCAGGTTTGGCCCCGTGAAGCCGTACTTGATGGAGACGTGGCCCGAGATCATGTTGATGATCGAGGCCGGCACGAAGAAGGGTGAGATGCGGCGCGGCCCACGCGCTTTGTATTCGTCCTCAGTCTGCTCGATCATTGGCAAGCCGCCGATGCCAGACCCGACCATGACACCGATACGTTCAGCCGTTAGTTCGTTCAACGCATCGCCATGCGGCAAGCCCGCGTCCTGCACAGCCTGGATGGACGCGGCCATGCCGTAGTGAATGAAGGTGTCCATGTGGCGGGCTTCTTTGCCCGGCATGTAGTCTTCCACTTTGAAACCTTTGACCTCGCCGGCAAACTTGCAGGCAAAGGCCGAGGCATCAAACTTGGTGATGAGGTCTATGCCCGAGCGCCCAGCCAACAGGTTGGCCCAGCCCTCAGTCACCGTGTTGCCCACGGGGCTGATGAGGCCCAGGCCCGTGACCACGACACGGCGGCGCGCCGACATCACAGCCGGCGCCGAGCCGCCTCAAGGCGGCTGAGCCCCAAGGGCCACCTCGTGGCCCGTTCCGGGCCATGGGGGTAGCGCCGCGGCGCAGCCGCAAGCTTGGGGGCCGACACCACTTCTAGCCTTTGTGGTGCTTGACGGCGTAGTCGATCGCCAACTGCACGGTGGTGATCTTCTCGGCTTCTTCGTCAGGGATTTCGATGCTGAACTCGTCTTCGAGTGCCATCACCAGTTCCACTGTGTCCAGCGAGTCAGCGCCCAGGTCGGCCACAAAGGCCTTGGCGTTGGTGACATCAGACTCAGGCACGCCAAGTTGTTCGGCAATGATCTTCTTGACTCGCGCTTCAATATCGCTCATGACTCCTCCAGGAGTGGGATAGCAAAAACAGCCCGGGATTCTACCGGCCGGGCAGGCACCGGGATTGTGGGTGAGGACG